>QIDY01000352.1 GCA_003228495.1 Nitrospirota bacterium | reverse complement strand
AGTTAGAACTGTTACTTGGGGTGTTAGAGGAAATGATCTCCATTTTTGGAGATAGTGGTTTTTCTCAGGTGAAACAGAGGCTTGAAGCCGAAAAAGGCAAAAAAATACGTTTTGGGTTGTTTGCTATTGAGAAAAGAGTATCGTTCCCGGAAATGGCGCCACATACAATCCCTCAAACCAGAGAGTATAAACTTGCCGACAATGCAATTGCTGTAATCGCTAGTGAGAGTAATGTCATACCGGGACAGTATGAAAACAAGGAAGCGAAAGACAAGGTCGATCGATTGAAGAACGGTCTCATACAAAAGATCAACCAAAGGGTAAAGGAGTTTGATATCACAGGTGTCATCCCAGTCTTGATCAGTAATATTGATGCTCTCACCAACGAACATGAGCGGAAACACGTACAAGTAATGCATTCGATAGAGCAAGAAGTTGATTACGAACGAGAAGTTTTAGCCGGTCAAGACGATGAAGACTTTTTACGGCACCATAATAACTACAGATACCTCATTGAAAAGTTTGTTCAATTACAACCAAATGGAGCCTGTACCTTTTCTGCAATAGAACTAGGAGAACTTCTTGGTCTAGTGGATAGATTGCTTTTATTCTATTTAAGTAGTGATTTCTTGCATGACGGCTTGTATCCCGCACAAGTAAGCATCTCTTCAGATTTTCTGACTGAAATTGTATTCGGTCCAGATATTCCTGGAATGCGAAGGGAAGCTGCAGAAGAAAAAGCAAAAATAGATTTGGGAATGATTGGCAATAAGAATGATCGTATATCCTTGCCCTTTGAGATGGAGCCCTACATTGAAGCCCTGGATAATGGCTTTAAGAAAGATTTAGATTTTCTTTGGATGGACATGGTCAACCTTCAGCAAATTCTGTCTATGTGGACTAACCATCACATTGATCAAAGAGAAGCAACTTATTACAAGGCAAGGCTGAATGAAATATCTGAAGCCTGTGCCAAAGGTATTGATGACTTTGATTCCTCTACTACTGAGGGAATTTTAGAATTTTTAACGCTTGATCAAGGGAATGTTCTCGTAATTGAAGGTGATGATCATTTAGCACCCGACCTGCCTATATGGGAATACGGAAAGAGAAGGAGTCGGTATGGTATTCGTCCACTGGTGAAGATAGGGGAGGTTTATTATTGGGGGGCACACTCAGTAGATCGATCAGCAAGAATGTGGGGAGGCATTACAACTGTACACCGCTTGCCAGCTGACATCAGAGCTCCATCAGTCGAAGAAGCGTTGAAAAAAGGACACGAAGCGGTCGAGAAAGCGCTACAGGAAAAAATAAAAGAAATAGTAGGTAGATTTACTTCAAAGGTAGAGTCTGGAGTTAGCTCCCATAAATTGGGTTGTTGCGAGGGAGATGTTGGAGATATTGATGTTTTTGCGTTGTTGGAAAAGAAAAATATCCTCTTGAATATTGAATCGAAGATAATTGATCAAGCATTTTGTAATAAAGATCTAAAGCGAATCTCTGAAAAAATATTTGGTCGAGTCAGAACAACTGACGGGTCATTTAAAGAAGGTTACTTACAAAGGGTTGAGAAACGAGCCACAGTATTAGATCATAGAGGTAAGGAAATTGCTGGGAAATATTGGGGCAATCTTTCCACCTTACCCAAAGTAGTGTCTATTTTTGTGACTAAATCAGGGTATTGGTGGACAAAATTTCCCCCTATTAAAACAGCCGTTTATTTTGTTGAGCTCCAGCTTCTTGAGGAGTTTTTAAAAAACCTTCGTTCTTAGGTTTGGCTATAAACAGGTTGGGAATTAGGGGGCATTTCTTATAATTTCACAATTTTTTGACCACATATTCCATCTCCGATTGTCCTCAGAAATAGGTAGTATGGTCAAAAAACTCATCCAGCCTTGCGGTATCTGAAACACTCAAGCTTTTCAATCCGGGTAAATTTATAGAAGGGAGTTGATATTCCTTTCACACTGCAACGCTTAATCAGCATGGCGTATGAGAGACCATCACCTGGCAGATTGGAAAAATTACCCTATACTTCATTGTGGGATCAAACTTAGGAGAGAGACGAGTTTGATTGGGCAATATCTACAATATTATTGTTGAGGAAGTTTTGTCGGTGTGGGTGTGTTTGGAAGATTTGGTGCGGGGATTTAGAGAGATGGGTTTCTGCTAAAGAGCGGAGGGGGACTGACAATGATGCGAAGATGGATCCCCGATAACAACTGTCGGGGATGACGAAGAAGGCTCCACTTTGCCGAGTCTCATGAACCCTATGGAGTGCTCCTATCCCTTCGATTCGCTAAGCCAGTCCAGGGCGCGGTCCTTGTCGCGATAATCAAAATGTTGTACTTCGGCGTCCACAAAATGCGTGGCGATGTGCGGCATAATGGAAAGAAAACCGCTGTCTGTCACGGCGGCCACTTTCCTGATTTTCTGATGATGGTTCTTCACGAATCTCAAATGAGACACCAGAGCCGCAAAGTCCTTCCAGCCTGGAAACAACTTGGCGGAAATCAGGAGGCCATTCAGTTTGCCGTGCGCTTCGATGTAGGGATCCACTTCTCTGGCAAGGGCCTCGAAATCTGTTTTTTCGAGTGGGCCCTCAGGTTTTACGATAAGAATCCCCCTGTCACGCAGGAGTTCGTGGGAAATCATAGCCTTTCTCTCATTTGTGTCTGACTGAGGCGAAGGAGTACGTGAGATCTGTGCTTGCGGCCTGCGAAAGCGGGCCATGGTTCATTACGTGGCCGCATGGTCAAAAAAATCATCAAGCCGTACGGTATCTGAAACACTCAAGTATTTCAATCCGGATGAATTTATAGAAGAAACCGGCGAAAATACTGAAGAAAAAGGATATATCGTAATAACCACCCCGGATAGGTCGCATGCGAAGGTGAAAATTTTCTGTTCCCTTTCCCGAACATTGGCAGTCTATTACATGATGAATCGTGGAGCTGCACACCAGCAGATTTTCGGTGAACACGAGGACTATGAGACCTGTCTCCAGTGCCAGAGCGACACTTATGACCACTGGGGCATGGAATCCCTGGCCTACTGCCTGAGGGGAAACCACGATCATTTGTGTCTGGGCTTGGCCGCCAGATCCCTCCGTGCTTCGGCACGGCCTTGCGATCTCTTTCAGGTGGCCTGTGATTTTACCAGAGACCCGATTCCATCCAATTCAATTCAGTTCAATCCCTAAGCCAACAATCCCCTTTGGCTTTCACCCGCCTAAGGGCCTGTTAAAAAATACCCTGAACATCTCGCCTCCCATCTTCGGGCCATCTTTGAACGTGCCTCAATCGAAAAACCTTCTGGAAGGAAAAGAGGTCATACATGTATTGAATTGAGGGGGTCGTGGCGTCTACAGTCCTCCCGATCGCCTGGGTTTGAAGGTGCCCGACCGTCCCATACCTTTTTCCATAGAGTCAGGTTCGACTAACCCTGCCAACGAAATGTCATAGTACACGACCCCCCCCTCGCTGTAGAAGATGTAACCCGTTTTCTGAACAAGAAGAGAGCGAAAGGATTCCTGCCCAACCTTCAGGTTAATAAGGTGGCCGACTGTTGTTGAGGCACAGATCTACCAAGTCGTCGAGGCGCGCGGTCCCTGCGCACATCACCGTGTCTGCGCCCCCCCAGTAAATCTTTACGCTGCCGTTGTCATCCGCAACCGCGCCACAGGTAAAGACGACGTTGTGTACGTAGCCCGTGATCTCCCAGGGATCCTCTGGGGCCAGTATCCAATCGTCTGAAACACCGATAATCTTTGCAGGGTTGGCGAGATCATGCAGCGCCACGCCGAGGCGATAGACCGCCCCATCCATGGTCTCGAATACCCCGTGGTAGATGCTAAGCCAGCCGCGCTCAGTGCGGATCGGGGGCGCACCGGGACCGATCTTCGACTCGTCCCAGTGATATGGCACCGGTTTCATGACCACCTCGGAATCGCCCCAGTGCACCAGGTCTGGCGACCATGACAGCCACACGGACCAGGGGCTGATCTCCGAATGGGGACGGTCCAGGCGGGCGTAACGGCCATTGAACCGCTCTGGAAAGATAACGACATTACGCATGTCCGCCTGCGTGATCAGTGCCACCCGCTCGACGGATCGAAAGTCCCGGGTCCTCGCCAGCCCGATACGCACCCCGTGGCGTGAATAGGCGCTGTAGGTAATCATGTATTCCCCGTCAATACACGAGATTCTGGGGTCCTCCACCCCGAAGGCCTCGTATTCTGCAAATGCACCTTCTGTCGACGGAATCATGAAGGGTTCCGGTCCGGCTGTGAACTTGACCCCATCCTCACTCTCGGCGATCCCGATGATCGACCGACCGCTGCGCAGGTGGGATCGAAACAGCATGATGTAGCGCCCGTGGTGCCGTGCGATGCCGGCGTTGTGCACAGTCTCCACCGGATAAGGGATATCCTCTCTGGTGAGGATTGGATTGGCCGGGCACCGTTCGATTACCGGCCGAGTGTGACAAATACTACGGGGAGCGGCCATAGTCGTCCTCCAATCGAATAATGTCGTCTTCTCCGAAATAGTCTCCCATCTGGACTTCTACAAAGACCAACGGGATGTTGCCAGGGTTCATGATTCTGTGTACCGCACCCTTGGGGATATCAACAGACTGCCCCGGCTTGAGGAGGGTCTCCTGTTCCCCGACCGTGACCAGTGCCACGCCGCTGACCACGGTCCAGTGCTCTGCACGGTGCCGGTGCTTCTGGAGACTCAGTCGCTTGCCCGGTTTGACGATAATCTCCTTGACCTTGTGATCGTCCCGTTCGAGGAGGTTTTCGTAGTATCCCCACGGTCGGTGGTTCTCCCGGTCGTCGAGAATCTTCTGGTAGACGTCCAGGTATCGACGCGCCATGTGCTGGCAGGTGAAGCGTTCCTCCACCTCGTCCCGGCAGGCATGCCGGTCGAGTGAGTCAATCCTGCCCACAGCAGAAATTGCTGCGGTCACATCTGCGACAATAAATCCCGTGCTGCCGTCGCGAATGAGTTCCGACATTGACCCCCGCCCACATGCGATGACCGGCGTGCCACAGGCCATGGACTCGACCACGCTCAGCCCAAAGGGCTCGTCGAATTGGATAAGGTGCAACAACGCCAGCGCACCGCCCAGAACCTCTTGTCGTTTTTCCGGCCCGACGGAACCGAGGTATTTCACACCAGATCCATCGATGTGCGGCTCGACGTGTTTCTTGAAGTACGCCTCGTCCTGCACGATCCCGGCGATCACGAGCGGGATGCCCGTCCTGCGGGCCACCTCAATGGCTTCGTGGACACCCTTGTCGGGGTGGATGCGCCCGAAGAACAACAGGTAGTCTCCTGCATCTTCCTGATAGGAAAATTGCGCGAGATCGATGCCATGATGGATGGTTGCGATATAATCGAGTTCACGACACTTGTCAGCCTCACTGATAGCCACGTAATATGTCTGCTCGTTGTACTTTTGATACACTGGCAAAATTGATGACGAAGAGAACCCATGTATGGTCGTGACAATGGGTGTATCGGTAAAACCACTATAACTGAGCGGTAAAAAATCGAACTGGTTGTGAATCAGATCGAATTCATCCGCTCGCCTGAATACCTCTGCTATATGCAGGCATTCCCATACCTTTGGATCGATTGAGGGGTCTTCTGAGTAGGGTCGTTCACACACCCAGGCGAGTCTGCTACGGGTGAGGGAATCCCCGGTCGCAAACAGTGTTACGTCTACACCCATCGCCACCAGCTGTTCTGTAAGGAGGCTGACCACGTTTTCCCAAGGCCCATAATGACGCGGTGGTGTACGCCAGGACAGGGGACTTAACATCGCAATCTTCATGAAGAACCTGCCCGCAAGACTCCTAAACACGGTAGGGCGATGTTGTTAATAATCAGGAACAACTGTCCGACATAGTAACACGATGAGCTGGACGGTCGACGGGAGTAAGAAAACATGCCGGATATCGGATGAGAATAACCACGCGTTCCCTGCATTCTTGGATTTGCCAAGTATGTCGCCGGTGATGCCGTTGAAGGCCATCGTGCCTTGCAAAGAAAATATTCCACTAGTATACAGTGCGGATTGCCATTCAAGCTGCATCAGATGGAAAGGTCTTGTTTCGGGTTGACACAGCGATGATGGAAACCAACCCTATCCTCCCCACTCTCCGTGCACGGCGCAAGTCGATCGTGATGAATGCGAAGATGGCCCGCGTCATTACCCGACCCTACCTGCCTGCCGGTGAAGGACGTATCCGAAACGTCATCAACCGGGTGCTGAACCTGGATGAGGACCAGGCCTGTAGAATGCTGGAAACCATCATGCATGATTTCTCCCACCGTCACCGGGACTTCAGGGAGACGCTGGGGCGAAATTTTGAAAGAGTGGTCAGCTATATACCGGGTGGCAACAACCTGTCGAAACAACGGCAGCTCCTGATCGGCGCGTACTTTACCGCAGAATACTCTGTGGAGGCGGCGGCGCTTTTCAATCCCTCTATCGTGCAGCTTCCGACGCAAGAAACGGATCCTGAAGGATCCTGTCGTTTCATTATGAGCTTCCGTGCCACCGGTGAAGGGCACATCTCATCCATCGAGTTTCGCAGCGGAATTATTGATACGAACAATGATATCTTTTTCGATCCACTGAGCGACTACGTCGAAACCCCCGAAATCCATCCCAATCCAAGCTATGACCGACACCAGTTCCGGTTGAAACTCCAGGAAATGGGGGCGAGTACCCAGGTGACACAATGGCTCCTCAGCGAACTGCTGGACACATTCACTTTCTACGACCTCCAGGGAAAGATCGCCGAACTCCAGAGTGTCGACCATTTCACGCCACAGGAGAAAGCGGATGGCATCGAAATGGCCATGTGGCTGGCGCAATCCAATTACCAGATTTCGTTTCGGCCGGATCATCAAATTTCCGAACGAGTGATCTTTCCCGCGTCGGAATCCGAGCGTAAGGGGATTGAGGATGCCCGTTTCGTGCGTTTCGTTGATGAGGACGGCACCGTGACCTACTACGCCACCTATACTGCGTACAACGGAGAGACGATCCTTCCACACCTCATTGAGACTGGAGACTTCCTCTCATTCCAGATCACGACGCTGAACGGAACACAGGCGCAGGACAAAGGAATGGCCCTGTTCCCGAGGAAAATCCGGGGACAGTACACGATGCTGTCACGCCAGGGGGGAGAGAACAACATGATCATGTTCTCGGACAATCTGTACTTCTGGGAGAAGGCCCAAATTTTGCAAACGCCTGTCTTCCCATACGAATTCCTACAAATGGGGAACTGCGGATCTCCCATCGAGACACCTGAAGGTTGGCTGGTTTTGACCCACGGAGTTGGCCCGATGCGGACATACAGCCTCGGAATCGAGTTGCTGGACCTGGAAGATCCGACACGGGTCATCAGTCGGATCAACGAGCCGATTCTGGTGCCGAACGAACAGGATCGTGAGGGGTACGTCCCTAACGTGGTGTATAGTTGCGGTGCAATAATCTACCAGGACGAATTGATCATCCCGTACGCCTCGGCCGACCAGCGCTGCGGCATAGCGACTCTGCCGGTACCGCAGGTGATGGCCAGGCTGGCACAGAGTTCTTTCGGTCCCATGCCGATGACACCAGCCCCGTAAGCAGTTGGGGTAACATCGCTTTCTACGACGACTCGCGGGCCTCCAATTGGGTAAGCTCTCCTTCTTGTGTGACACGATCCAAGCCGCGGTGATTGTAGACGGCGAGCAGCGCCATGAGCCAACAAAGAGATGACTCTGCCCCCTGATTTTCATTCGCGCCATGCGCTTCCAGTCCATCCCGGCAACCCCCGGTGAAGTGGTCGTAGAGCGGAACCCTCAAGTCGTTCTCCCCCTGGTACCAGTTGAGACACCGGTAAGCATCAGCGATCCATTCCTCATCCCGCGTGCAGTTGAAGGCCTCAATGCAGGCGTCCACCATCGCTGCCGCCTCGATGGGCTGTTGATCGAATCGCGCCTTTTCGCCGTCCCTGGTAAACCACCCGTGGTTACCGATAGCGGCGAAATGGCGGGCTATCTCATCGGTCTGAATCTTCTTCAGCCAATCAAGCGCACGCAGACCCATCTCTAGCATCTCGTGGTCTGGAAGCCATTGCCCGGAAAGCAGCAAAGCCTGTGGCAGCCTGGCGTTGTCGTAGGTCAGGACATCCCCACACCAGGGCCAGTCTTCGGTGGCGGAATCCCTGAACCGCTCCATGAGCTGGCCGGAGAGTATCTTGCGCATCTTTCTCGCCCGACTGTCCCCACTGTAGCGGCACAGGTACGCATGAATACCGATGATGACAAAGGCGATCGCCCGTGGGTGTGTGAAATGTTCGGTGGTCTCCAGCGCACGATGGAACAGGTCTGCCGAAAAATCCACCTGTCCCTTTTCCCGACCCAACGCCACCGCAACACCCAGCCCCCACACCGCGCGACCGTGGGAATCCTCCGAGCCTGCTTCCTCGAGCCAGCGATGATCATAGGACATGAAGTTGCGGAACCAGCCGGTCTGACCATTGAAGGCATGGCCCAGAAAACTCAGGTACACGGTGGTAAGGTTGTTCAGCGAGGAATCCAGAGGTTGGAGATCCTGTGCTGTGACGGCGACAATCAACGCACGGGCATTGTCGTCTACGCAATAGCCGTGCGTCCGGTCTGGAACTGTGTACTTGGAGTGCTGAAGCATGCCTATTCCATCGGTCATCCGGCGCACATGGTCCAGCTTGATCTCAGGTAGCCGTTGCTGGCGTAGTCCGAGGGTCTCCAGTTTCCGCACGGGTACGATCTTCCGCAATCGCTGGCGTTTGGCTTCCACGAAGGTCTCGAGATAGCGGCGGCCTACGTTGCTCCAGACCATTCTTCGACCGTAGTCATAGGCTCTCTTCTGTATGGCGAGGAGCTCGTCGGGATGGTCCAGGAGGTCGATGATCTCACGTGCGAGGTGAACGTGATCCCGGAACGGAACCAACCTGCCCCGACCGTCGGCGAGCAACTCCTGAGCGTGCCAGTAAGGTGTGGAGACCACCGCTTTGCCCATCCCAAACGCATGCGAGAGCGAACCGGATATAATCTGCGCCTCGTTCAGGTACGGAGTGACATAAATATCTGCAGCCCCAATAAAATCCCGCAGGTCCTCGTCGGCCATGAAACGGTCGTGGAAAACAATGTGGTCCGCGACACCGAGCTCTTTCGCGCGCAGGTGAAGGCCGATTCTGTAGTCCTCCCCCTGTTCTGCCTTGAGGTGCGGATGGGTGGCACCTATGACCATGTAGATGACCTGTGGGTGGGCCTTTAGAATCTCCGGCAGGGCATCGATCACCGCCTCAATCCCCTTCCCCTGCGAAAGCAGGCCGGAGGTCAGGATGACTCTCTTTCCCAATACACTGAACTTTTCCTTGTAGGCGTCGGATTCAACGAATGGGACGTCAGGAATGCCATGGGGAATCAGGATAATTTTCTCCTCCGGCACCTTGTAGATATCGCGCAGGAATTCGATGGACCGTTCGCTCATCACCACCAGCCGGTCGGAGAATTCGGAGAGTTGCATCATGATATGCCGGTCCTGGAGGGTCGGATCCTTCAGGATCGTGTGCAGGGTCGTCACGACTGGGATTTTGATGTCGCGCAACAGCTCGATGATAAAGCTGCCCCGCTGGCCACCGAATATGCCGTATTCATGCTGGAGACAGATCACGTCCACCTGGTTGAGGTTGAGCAGATCGGCGGCCAGGCTATATTCGTTCAAGAGGTTCTGGTTGATCTCGAACCGTACCTGAGACGGATAAGGATAGCCTTCGGGCCGGTCGTTCATCGCGACCGTCCAGCAAGCTTTGTCCGGTGCATTCAGCGAGATTGAGTCAAGAAGATGCGAAGTGAACGTGGCAATGCCACATTGCCTGGGGAGGTAGTTGCCGATGAGGACAATGGCCTTAAGTGTCTCCCACTCCGGCCGTGTGCCTGTCGGGCTGAGGGTTTCCATAATGCCATTTTTTGATGTCAAGGTGATTGATATCTGTCCGAGAATTTCCCGTGTACAGCTGGGGCCTGATCAACTTTCCGACCGGAAGGCATTGTATTCTTGTCGTTGGCGAATTACTAATTCCCCTGTAATAACAGGTGCTTGAGCAGCATTATTCCCGATGGCAGTGAATTATTTGCTTCCGGCCAATTCGGCCACGGATTCCGGTCCATTCCTACCGGATCAGAGCGAAGCGACGCTGGGGAGCATAATGATTGTACTGGCTCTAGGGTTCTGTTGCAAACCTCCCTTCAGTATCGAGGAAGAGACTTTGACTATCTTTTATTCCTTTTTTGCGCTATTATCAAATGAACTTATCGTGTTGGGCTTGGCGATGAGATATCTAATGACCAAAGCCCGTAACCGGTGTTGTTTTGCCCGAGAGATAACTCGGAAGTATCTGACCTCTGTCGCATGAATGTAGCGTCCGCGGACTATTCCTTCCCAAGGTTTCACCCTCTTCGAGCCTAAGACACTATCATTTTTATTAAAAGGAGGAACCCGATGGGTTCAAAATTGTATGTAGGTGGATTGCCGTATTCCGCGACACAGGACGAATTAACCGATCTGTTTTCGGCACACGGCACCGTTCAATCAGCGAACGTCATTAGCGACAAATTTACCGGTCAATCCCGGGGATTTGGATTTGTTGAAATGTCGTCCGGAGAAGAAGCCCAAGCCGCAATTACCGCCTTAAACTCTACGGAGTTTGGTGGCCGAACGTTGACGGTCAACGAAGCCAAGCCCCAAGCCCCACGTACCGGGGGTGGAGGCTATGGCGGCGGTGGTGGTGGTGGTGGTGGTGGTGGTGGTGGTGGATTTGGCGACAAACGTCGCAGCCGGTTCTAACGATATCACCAATATGTCTGATGAAAGGGAGAGGTCCAAAAGACCTCTCCCTTTTTTTATCCCGAATTCAGCAGGTGAAAAGGCTAACGCTATTTTTTTCTCTGTTGGAAGAATTCCTGCCATCGAATCAAAAACTCCGTTCAACTAATCTAAGACAAACGAGATTTTGCCATTAATCCGGAACTTGGTAATCTTGTTGTCCTCCACTTTGGCTTCCATTTCCTGAATGTAAAGGGATTTAATCCCATGAACGGATTTTGCTGCCTGTGCAATTGCTTGCGAGGCGGCATCCTCCCAACTTTTGTCCGACTCTGCTAGCACTTCAATGACTTTCAACATATCAGACATGGCTGAACCTCCTTGATGGGTAGATGCAATGAATAAAGGGTGTAAATATCATGGTCAACCTGACGATTGGTTGCCTAAAGGAGTATCCGTTGAGGACGGTTGGTAACAAGCAACGGAATTAGATGGTGGGAGTAATCGGATATACCGCAAGACATGCCATCCCATCGCTCATCCTCGGTCAAACGGTTGGCCCACCCATGCATGGGAGAAAATGCGACACCAAAAGTGTTCATCGCGTTTTCCGGTCAACTAACCAGACAGGGGCCTGCCTTCCGCCTATGCCTCAAATGTGTATCTAGATGTTGTGACACGCGATTTTCCAGGGTGCGCGAGTCAAAGATTTCTCCGCAATTGAGGCATCGCCATTCATGAATCCATACTTTATTGCGGTCACCCTCCATATTGAGGCATGTATCGATCACCATAAATCCAAGACAATGAGGACATTTCATAGTTCCACCTCCTTGATGCTGCTCTTCATCGAAATTAGAAAAACAGGTTATGAATCATGTTCGATGATCACTCAGGGTGATAAGGTTTCATATTTGCAAAGACCAGTACTTAATGGTTGAAGAAGATCAAACTCCATGCCAGCTATGCCAGTTTTCAAGAAGATGCGAAAAACCAAACAACAACAAGAGAGATAAATGTCCGTATCTTATTGAGAACAGAGAAGAAGTTTGAAATGGGCACGAAGTGCAAGAAGTGGAAAGCCAGAAGGCTCCGTATGAGAGTATCAGGAGGAGGGAGGCCTGAGAAAAGAGGAGGTAAGATGAAATGTCGCACATTGCCCCATAGCCATTGAGTGGGGGAGTCCCAGTCTTCCACAGTATGCGATGGCAAACATGGTTCAGGCGATGTAGAAGTAATGAAACATTATTTGGTGGGACTTTTGAAAAGGAAGAGGATGATAAAAATTGGCTCTTTTCTCTAGCCGCTATTTCTATATTTCGAGTGAATGGCGTCCCTCTTTTCGTATGGATCCCCGCCACAAACCGCAGGGACTGGCGAGAGCGCAAACGGCTGCACGCCTCATCCAGTCAGTTGGTCCGGCGAAAAGTATCTCGTCGTCGTCTTGAGTAAAGGATGAAACACCTTCGTGCCGCATTCCATCCATTGGCGTTCACCTACTACCGCCACCCGGAGAATCTCATGGAATTGGTGAAATTGGCCTGTCAGATCTTCCCACAACGCTTGACTGTCCAGCCCTTCACATTCGGTCATATCGAAGAGCAATTTGAGCGGCCTCACTTCCTGCCTGAGCCGGTCTATGAAGGGACTCAATAATTCATAATCATCCTCTGTCAATTTCCTCTCGATCTTGATTCCGACATTTCCATTTTCGCTTTCACTTAAAAGGGGTATTCACTTCGCTCCACCTAATGCCATCTTCATGGCTCGGTAGCCCAGAGATCCTTTCGGCCCGTGAATGCCGTGGATTATCTTGGGCATGGGAGGAATTCATAGCGGTTTTTTTCGGATTAAGGGTCTTCCACATTACCTAGAGCCGTTTTGTTTTCCTGAACAATCGGTATTTCTTAATCCATCAACGTGGCTTGGCGTTCCAACAGGTACAGGTGGAGTGAAGTGAACACCCCATTGATGGGTAAAAGAGAAAGCTCATTATTTCACCTTTCTACCGATTTTTCTGTTTGGAATTTTCAGAGGATTTCGGAGATCGGCCCACTCTTCAGCAATCTTGGCCATTTCGGTGAATCGTTTGGCCACGCGACCAAAAATCGAATCCGGGGGATACTGTCCATCCGGGGTACTTTCTCCGGCTGGGATCCCAGTTAATAATTCGAGAGCTTCTTCAATTTTGTTCACTCCAAAAATTGAGAAATTGCCAGACTCTGCTGCCTCGACCACTTCACGATTCAGGGCCAGGTGCCGAATGTTTTTTGCCGGAATGAGTACACCCTGTTTGCCGGAAAATCCCCGTTTTTTACATGCTTCAAAAAACCCTTCGATCTTCTCGTTGACCCCGCCAATGGGTTGAATTTCACCCAATTGATTTATGGATCCCGTCACCGCGAGTGATTGGTGCACGGGAATATTGGTGAGACTCGACACAATTGCCACGAGTTCCGCCACGGCAGCGCTGTCTCCTTCTACCTCTGAATAGGTTTGTTCGAAGGTGAGGGTTGCGTTGAGGGCAAAGGGTTGAAATTCGGCAAATTTTCCGCCCAGAAATCCTGCTAAGGTCATGACCCCTTTGCTGTGAATCTCGCCCGCTAAATCGGCTTCGCGTTGGATATCAATGACGCCTTCATTGCCTATAAACGTCCGGGCTGTAATGCGACAGGGCCGTCCAAATATATAGTCTCCCAGTTGATGAACGGATAGGCCGTTGACTTGTCCGACCGTCTCACCTTCCAGATCAACTATGAGAGTCCCTTCCTGGATCTCATCTTGGACTTTTTCTTCCAAGAGATTGGTGCGGTGGCGTTTCTTTTCGATAGCCGTTTCCACGTGTAATTTTGCGACCAACGACCGGCCGTCGTGTTTGGCCCAATAGGCCGATTCACGAATCACATCGCTGATCCAACTCATGCGCAATGACAAGCGGTCCCGACGCTCGGCGAGGCGAAGGCTGTACCTGATGATTTCCCCGACGGCATCGACCCCGAATGGCGGAAGTTTCTCCTCACGACAGAGTTGTGCGATGAAGCGTGCATACAGTTGTTCTTGGGAAGTTCCACGAGGAATATCTATGTCAAAATCGGCTTTTACCTTAAAGAGCTTAGGAAAGTCTTGTTCATACACTTGAAGGAGGGAAAAAATATATGGAGGACCGAATAAAATGATCTTGATATCAATGGGAATTGGTTGCGGCTTGAGACCGGTCGTTGAAAACCCAAAATACTCACCGGGGTCTTCGATATTGACCGAGCGTGTTTTGATAACCCGCTTCAGTGCCTCCCAGGCGAAGGGTTGACGAAGCAGGTCTAGGACATTCACGAGTAAGAACCCTCCGCTGGCGCGCAGGCATGAGCCGGCTTTTATTTCCGAAAAGTCCGTATAGACCACCCCCATATGAGACTTTCGCTCGATTTTTCCAATCAAATTGGCATACGTTGGATGAGGCTCATCAATAATCGGCGCTCCGGTTTCTTTGGAATGTTCGATGAGTAGGTTCACTTCGTAACGGGTAAGGTTCGGTTTGTGATCTCGTGCGTCCCATCCCAAAATGGCTAATTGCGGGCCTTCGCGCGGTAAAAAATCTTTGTAGTTGCTGACAATATCTTCTTCCACTTTTTGGAGATATTCCAAGACTTCCGGGAGATGTTGATGGTGGTCACGAAGGACGGCAAAGCGATTCTGCATCACCGATCTGACGACTTGGCGATCCATTTCCAGGAGCGCGTGTTCCGCTTCATGGTCTAGGGCATGGATTTGAGCATGAAATGCCCGGATTTTCCCCTCGAGAATCTTCCCCTGTTCGGACATGGTCTCTTTTTGGCTATCAGTCAAGGCCTCGCGATCTTTTTGTCGCAACGGCTTTTTGTTACGCATGGGTACCATACTAAAGCCAACCGGATTTTCTTTAAATCCAAAACCTCGCTTATGGGCTTCTTTGCTAACTTCTTCGAAAAGGGTTTCCTTTTTCCCGTCTCGATCTTCGATAATTTTGGCCCTGGCATCCAAATACTTTTTGCTTTCAAAGGCAAGAGGCAGGTCTCGCCGAAGACTTTGGATGACATGGCTGCTTGCTTGTTTGAACTCCCGTCCTTTGCCGGAAGGGAATGAAAGACCGACTGGTGAAGACGGCTCTAGGAAATTGTGGACATAACACCAGTCACGTGGAGCGGGCATAGATAAGGCCACATGTTGCACCCGTTTGTGAATGATGGCCCATTTCCCCGTACCAAGAGGCCCCGACGCATAAATATTAAATCCGTGGCTTTTCATGTTGAGTCCAAAATCCAACGCTTCAAGAGCTCGCGCTTGTCCCAGTGGCTCTTCTAAAGGCGGAAGTTCTGTAGTATCAGCAAACCCTAAGGCATCGACGTCGATGCTTGGCGACAACAATGAAAGAGGAATTCGTAATTCGTCCATGGTTAGGGGGTTTAGCGTTTGGGAACCGTTATTCTGAGAATAGTCAATATCGTGATTCCGTTACGAATCTTCTTCGATGATGGCCCTGATTATATGCGTGGTTGATAGGGTGCGAGTCGTCGAATATAACTGATCAGATCGCGAATTTCCTGAGGGGTTAGACGGTGTCCCCAACTGTGCATGGGGCTAAACACCAATCCCTAAATGATGATCGAACGCAATTCATATTCATTTCTGGCTGTGGATTCAGATGTATGAAAATCTCTTGGAGGTACAGTGAGCGTTGCCGCATCGGATCCTTTGCCATCACCGAGGTGGCCATGACATCGGAGACAATGGGTTTGATAGAGAGCTTTTCCGGCCAAGGGATTATTCATCAAATCTTGAGCTGTCGCGTTGTCGATGAACATCAGAAGGATTATCAAGCTTCCCAGAAGCGATAGCCCTATGTTCTTCAGGGGGCTTTCCGTTAGGGATGTCTGTTTTCATAGTAAAAGCTTTCATCATCGACAGTGTAGCTTCTTGCAACAGCATCTTCTCCGGGATCGTCCCAAAATTCCCCATTTAGAGAATGGATCATTCAATTAATATGATCGTCGGTTTTCTGTTTGCTACTTAGACCTGTTGGCTCAATCCCAATCCAATCCATGCCCGAAGGATGTCCCGTCGGCTCACACATCCAATTATTGCACCATTCCGTTCAACAGGGAGAACTAATAGATGTTTGTCTTCCATGAGTTTGACGGCTTCCTTGAACGTTGCAGATTCATGAATGGCGACATGATCCGGAACCATGATTTCTTCAGCCGTTAATTGACTCACGTCTCGTCCGGTTTCAAGTATATGGAGTACATCAAATTCACTAATGAACCCAATGAAGGTTCCTGTGTCATCAATAACGGGTGCGCCTGATAAGGAAGAGGTGAGGAGTTCGAGGGTAATGGCCAAGCCATTGTGTTTGCGATGAAAGCGTAAATCATGGAGGTGTGGGATTTGGTCAATGGTTCTAAGGCCAGCGATCGCAATACTGTGAAGGCTCATCGGTATGCTCCATTCTCTATTTGTGGGGAATCGTCAAAAGAGATTTCCACGAGGTGCGAATCGTCGTATAGGGGGTTGGGAGTAAAGTCAGGCTTTTCCATCACGGAGATATAGACTTCCAACTTCAAGAACCGTCCCGTCATCCAGACTGATGGAGACATAGCTATGATTTTTGGTGAGAGATTTTACTTCTCCTGACCATTGTGACGGTTCGACCGATATAATCATCTTCCCGCAAATTTTCACTTTCAAGCCATCTAAGTCGGTGGTCTTCATTTCCGGGCTTTTCTTTGATGAAGAGGCAGGCATGATGAGGTGTTTTCTGTTCGCAAGTTTTGAGGTACAGCTTCCTTCTTCCTACGAGATGAAAGGACGCAAGCCCTATGCCTTTTTTCAGAAGAGGTATGTTGCTATGGCACAAGAATTGATTAAGGAGATAATTAGTGAAAAGAGAGATGCCACGGAACAAAGGGAGATAAAACAATGGATACTGGATACCCTGCACTCATTCCTGACATTCCTGCGGGAAAAACAGATAGGAATGTTGAAAAGCCTCAACCACAAGCCTCGGACGATCCCTCCGCGACGGGAAGCACAGAGGAACGGGCGGAAGAAGGGGCTGCAAAATAGCCAACGGCCAGATGGAGAAAAAGGAGGTCGGAAATCACGAACAAACGTTCGGCCGTCTTCTGTTGAAAGGACCGACTTGTGCGGTGGGTATTTGATAGATGAAAGCCGCGTTCTTGAAGATCTCGATATGCGTCATCATCATTGTGTTGTGGTGTTGTATCGTGGCGACGGCTTCTACAGAGGGTTTCGCCGATCCCACCGTTGTCGTTAAAAAGACAATTAATGACGTGATTAGACTGGTGACGGATGAAGAACTCAAAAAACCCGAACAATTATCGCGCCGCCGAATCTTGCTCGAAGAGGCCATTGGGCATCATTTTTCTTTTTCAGAGATGGCCAAACGATCATTAGCGGCACATTGGAAAAGTCGTAGTGAAGAAGAGCGTCAGGAGTTTGTCCGATTATTCCAATCGCTGCTTTCAAAGACGTTTGCTGGAAAAATCGAAAACTATTCAGGTGAAGAAGTAAGGTATCTCAAGGAACGGCGAAAAAAATCCTATGCCGAAGTCCAGACCCAGATCATCTCTTCTAAAATGGAAGTGTCACTCTACTATCGACTGTTCAAAAAAGATGGCACCTGGTGGGTGTATGACGTGGTGATCAATGGGGTGAGTTTGGTGAAGAATTATCGTAGCCAATTTGCTCGGATCATCCGCCGTTCCTCTTACGCGGATCTTGTCACCACCTTACGAGAAAAGTCCCAGGAGATTACGGCTCCATGAAACGAATATTTGTGCAAAGTTCGAAAAAGGCAAAACCGCATTTCGAGGTATGGGATGAACAGTAGAGTTTTCTTTTCTATGGTATTTGGAGTCTGTCTCGTGTTCCTGGCTGGTTGCACGACCGTTCAAGTTGTACCAAAGGGTCTGGAAGATCGAGTGAATCGTGATATTTCCTTTCCACAATTACTCAAAAACCCGCTGGAGCACAAAGGGCAAATCCTTGTAATTGGTGGGCAGGTTCTTTCTGCAAGACGTCTTAAAACTGCCACTCAGATAGAGGTGCTACAGCTTCCGTTGAACCGTAAGATGAAACCGGGGGAGTCTCTCTCAAAATCCCAAGGACGGTTTTTGGCTCTTCAGGAAAAATTTGTAGATCCTGCAACCCTCCCTTTTGGTACCCGCGTGACGGTGGTTGGAGAAGTCTCCGATATGGTGACCTTACCTTTGGATGGAACGACCTATGACTTTCCTACTCTTGTGATTAAACGGTTAACGGTTTGGCCCCCCATCTCAACCTACCGAGTCATTCGACCCTATCCATATGTATATTCCTACTGGGGACCATATTGGTGGTGGCACTGATTTTTGGTTTTTTCGCGGAAAAGGCGGGGTGTGTCAATCATGTGGAGACCAACAACACGTCTCGTGCGCAGGAAGGTTAGATTGCATGGGAAATATTTCCGTAAAAATTTAGGATTCATGGTTGCAAGCCAATGAAGACACACCTTCTTGTTAATCAGTCCGCAAGGCTTCCGATTGAGGCTCAATCTCTTGAGATAGTTGAACGAAAAGGGAAAGGGCATCCCGATACGATCTGTGATGCCATTGCGGAATCGATTTCGATTCAACTATCCCGGGCTTACCAAAGCACTTTCGGTCGTATCTTGCATCATAATGTTGACAAGTGCATGTTGGTTGCGGGCCAAGTGAAGTTACAACTAGGGAAGGGGCGTGTCATCCAACCCATGCGTTTAATTATTGGCGATCGGGCTTCCTTCGGTGTAGGCAGAAAAATCATTCCCGTCTCCGAAGTGGCGATTGAGTCTGCGCAAAACTGTATCAAGAGCCATTTGCCGCATGTCGATCCCGATAAGCACATGAGATATCAAATGGAATTACAACCAACCTCAGTCGAGCTTGGAGCCATTTTCGAACGGGGGCCTGGGCTATTGCCCGCGAACGATACCTCTGCCGGAGTGGGGTACGCTCCGCTCACCTCGACTGAACAGTTAGTGCTTGGTATCGAAAAATATTTAAATAGTTCCAGGTTTAAACAGGAACATCCTGAAACAGGGCAGGATGTCAAAGTCATGGGTGTCCGAATTGACCGCACGCTCTCCTTGACTGTGGCCATGCCCTTTCTGGCTAGAACGATCAACTCCGAGAAACAATATTTTGAGGTCAAAGAAAAAGCCTTTCACCATTTACAAGAGTTTATTCACAAGCAACCTCATGGGTGTAAACGGGTTGAAGTGATCTTGAATGCCCTTGATCGAATCAAACAAGGATTGAAGGGGATGTATCTGACCCTGTTGGGGACTTCGGCAGAACAGGGGGATTCCGGACAAGTTGGGCGTGGAAACAGAGTCTGTGGGCTCATTTCTTTGAATCGACCCATGAGTGTTGAGGCCGCAGCAGGGAAAAACCCGGTGAGTCATGTTGGGAAAATTTATAATGTCTTGTGTCACGAATTGGCCACGAAGATTCATGCCAAGATTGCTGGTATCCGAGACGTCACAGTCTGGATGGCAAGCACTATCGGTCAGCCCGTCAACCGTCCTTTGGTGGTTTCCGCCCAAGTGAGTTTGAAAAAAGGGTATTCACTGAAACGGATTTCGGGGGACATTCAAGATCTTATCAAGAATGAACTGGCTGGCATGGAAGGATTTTGCGATGCCTTGGCAAAAGGGCACTTTGGAGTATGTTAATTGGCTGTCATGCCTAGGATGATAAAAACTATCGGGCATGGCCAC
>QIDY01000163.1 GCA_003228495.1 Nitrospirota bacterium | reverse complement strand
GGATGGGCTGACCCATGACCTGATTCTTAAGCTGAACAAAACGTTTATTACTCCCTTGGACCGTGAGGATATTCATGCCCTGGCCAGTTCGCTAGACGATATTCTGGATGAAATAGATGGGTTGGCGATATTGTTTAGGGTTTTTAAAATTGATCGTCCGACTCCTACCGCCTGCAAGCTTGCTGAAATCCTTCATGAATCAGCAAGAGAAGTTGGGAAGGGTATTAGCATGCTTCTAGAAAAAAATTGGGACATTAAAGATTGTGCGATCCGGGTGAATAGTCTAGAAAATGAAGCCGATGAGGTGAGTCGGGAAGCCATCTCCAGGTTGTTTGAAGAAGAACAGGATGCCAAGATGGTGATGAAATGGAAAGAAATTTATGAAAATTTTGAGATGGGAACCGATTGCTGTGAGGATGCGGTTAATGTCCTCGAGCGAATAGCCTTGAAGCATGGCTAAGAGATTTACGATTCACCACGTTTGAAACCTATGTGACCTTCCATTGGCACGATCCTTTCTAATCTGTGGCTGATTTTAGTATCTTATTATTTTTGGTCATTGGGCTGGCCCTGCTGTTCGATTTTTCAAACGGCTGGCATGATAGCGCTAATGCGGTCGCCACCGTCATTTCAACTCGTGTGCTCAGTCCCCTTACGGCAGTCCTGTTTGCTGGAGTACTGAATGTCGCCGGGGCATTTATGTCGACTGCCGTGGCCAAAATGGTGGGCAAAGGGATTATTGATCCCAGTGCCGTCAATGATGTGGTGATTATATCCGCATTAGGGGGCGCTATCATTTGGAACTTCATTACCCTCCAAATGGGTTTGCCTTCAAGTTCTTCGCACGCCTTGATTGGTGGAATGGTGGGCTCAGGTTTCATTCATGGCGGTGTAGATGTTTTACAAGTGGCTGGGCTGCTAAAAGTGTTGAAGGCGATGGTGTTTTCCCCATTTTTTGGATTTTTGATCGCGTTTGTCCTGATGGTTGTGTTGAGCTGGGTCTTTTTTCGGACCCAACGGGGTGTGGCCATGGTCCTGTTCCGTCGTCTTCAACTGGTATCCGCAGGGTTTATGGCACTCAGTCATGGGGCGAATGATGCGCAAAAGGCCATGGGGATTATCACCTTGGCGTTACTGTCCGCTGGACATATTCCCTCGGCAGAAGTGCCGCAATGGGTCATCATTTCGTGTGCTCTTGCGATGGGCTTGGGAACGGCGCTTGGAGGATGGAAAATTATCCGCACCTTGGGGATGGGAATCGCCAAGCTGGAACCCGTCCATGGGTTTGCGGCTGAAACTGGGGCGGCGGCGGTGTTGATGGCCACCGCACATATTGGACTTCCCGTGAGTACGACCCATACCATTACGTCCGCCGTGATGGGAGTGGGTGCGGTCAATCGTCTTTCAGCGGTTCGTTGGGGTGTCACTCGCCGAATTGCTTATGCCTGGGTTTTTACTCTTCCGGGGTCTGCCCTTATTGCTATTGGGCTCTATGTCCTGTTGTCTGCCATATTGTAGTTTCTATTGGTTCCCCTCGTCTTTTTTTTATAATTATTAACCGATCCACAGCCTCCGAAATTGTCAAAATAGTTATCGCCATTCGAGTCTGACCCCTTTTTAAAAGAGATTTGGTCAATTGAAGGCCAAGAATCGGTCGCAGCCATCAATGATATTGGAGAGGATGACCAGTCCACAAAAATTCACTTCTTTGCCATAGCCATCGGTGGAGATGTGATGTTGTTGGCACCCGTAGGCGCAAACAAAAAGTTTGAGCCCTTCCGAGGCTAATTGTATGAATCGCGGATCTTCCAGGTTTTTCACGCCTTCATCAATAAAATACAGGTAGGTGTCAACTTGATTGTCTAAGGCTGTTTTCGAGAGGTTATACACAGTCTCCGCGTTGGGATGGTCGGGGGCGGTTGAGAGAAGTAGGCCTAATTTTTTTTTGGCTAAGATGGTGCTTGGTAATGTAGGCTGATCCATCAGAAATCCTTCATGTTCGTGCCCTTTAGTGATGGGATGTCTTATAGGTATGGAGTATTGTCCCTGTCAAGTCCAACAGGCCTCTTCTTTTGCTTGACCAGGGTTTTCATGGCTCTCTATAATTTTAAAGTTTTCAAGCATTTTTGAACAATCAAATGAGGAAGCACTTGGGTATGAGATGAGTCAATTAACGCATTTTAATGAATCCGGTCGTGCACGAATGGTGGATGTGACGGATAAGCATGCCACCGAGCGTGTGGCTGTGGCCCAGGGGAAGGTGTGGGTGTTGCCGGAAACCCTTGAAAAGATTCAAGAAGGTCGTATTGCCAAAGGGGATGTTCTGGCCGTGGCGCAAGTGGCGGGGGTGATGGGAGCTAAGCGGACTCCGGATTTGATCCCCATGTGCCACCCGCTTCTGTTGACTAGCGTGGATGTGAATTATACGGAAGATGCACAGACCAATGCTTCCGGGCGTTGCTCCATTATGATTGAAGCGACGGTGAAAACCACGGGTAATACTGGGGTCGAAATGGAAGCAATGACCGCAGTCTCGGTGGCCGCTCTCACGATTTATGATATGTGCAAAGCTGTTGATAAGGGTATGGAGTTTGGCGAGATTTTCTTGGCCTCGAAATCTGGAGGAAAATCGGGTACGTACCGCCGTGGTGCGCTTGCGGGTTAATTGAGAGTAGGAATTTCGTAAGAGTAAGAAACTCGAGGTTTAACTATGGCACAGGTTAGACTCTTTGGCATGTTGAAAACCTTGGTGTCGGGGGTGAGCATACTGGAAATATCTTTGCCGGATGGAGCGCAAGTGAAAGACCTTGTGGATTCTCTCCATGCGCAATATCCGGATTTAGGCGAACTCTTGATTCAGAAAAAAGTGGTGGTATCCGTGAATCAGGAAATTGCCCATTGGGAAGCCGCACTGGTTGAATCCGATGAAATTGCGTTGTTGCCGCCTTTTGCGGGTGGGGCATAAACGTAAGAGACCGCTAATCCTATGGCTGCGAACTGAGGAAGGTGCGTTATGACTGTTGAAATAGAAGAAGGCATGCTGGTTCGGGTTCAGCAGGAAAATTTTTCTCTTGATCAAGAATTAGAACGCGTTCGTACGCGATCCACCCGAATCGGAGGTATTGCTATGTTCTTGGGGACGGCCAGGGATCGTTCCAAGGGCCATGATGTAAGTTCTATGACATTTGAACATTATGAAGGCATGGCGCAAAAGAGGCTGAAGGAAATTCGTGAACGAGCGTTACAAGATTTTGACATCATTGAAGCCTTGGTCCTCCATCGCTACGGTCCCATCGAAATCGGCGAAAATATTGTGTTGATTATTATCGGAGCTGAACATCGAGCTGATGCGTTCAAGGCCTGTCAATGGTGTATTGATGAACTGAAAAAAATCACGCCGATTTGGAAAATGGAATACACCCCACAGGGTGATGTCTGGGTTGAGGAACATCCCTAATGCCTATGAGTGAACCACAGGTGTTGTCTGAGCCCGTAAAAGATTTGTGGGGGCGGCCTTTACGATCACTTCGTGTGTC
Source organism: Nitrospirota bacterium (assembly GCA_003228495.1). Lineage (GTDB taxonomy): Bacteria > Nitrospirota > Nitrospiria > Nitrospirales > UBA8639 > Nitrospira_E. Next base: position 16,321 of record QIDY01000163.1, on the reverse strand, counting down.
GGTCACGGATCGGTGTAATTTGCGGTGTCAGTATTGTATGCCCGAGGAAGAATATGTGTGGTTGCCTCGTGAAACCTTGTTGACCTTTAAAGAGATTGTTTTTCTGACGGATCTATTCTCGGAGCAGGGAGTAGATCGCGTCCGTATTACCGGTGGGGAACCGCTACTACGAAAAGATTTGGCGTCCTTGATTGGGATGCTCCAGAAGAATACCCGGATTCAGGATATTGCCATGACCACCAATGGGGTGTTGCTTGCTGAACATGCACAGAATCTTTTTGATGCAGGCTTGCACCGCATCACGGTGAGCCTGGATACCTTAAAAGCCGAACGGTTTAAGGCCTTGACCAGACGGGATACCTTGGCCCAGGTCTTTGAAGGCATTGAATCGGTTGGGCGAGTTGGGTTTCATGGGTTGAAGTTGGATACAGTGGCGATGAAGGGGTATAACGACGATGAATTGATTCCGTTGATCGAGTATGGGAAACGGGTTAACGGTGAAGTGCGTTTCATTGAATATATGGATGTGGGTGGAGCGAATGATTGGTCGGCTGACAAAGTTTTTTCCCGAAAAGAAATTCTTGTCATGTTGAGCCGGTATTATGGGGCTATTGAGCCAGTGCATGAGATCAGTTCGGCTCCTGCGCAGCGCTTTCGTCTTCCAGACGGAACGACCTTTGGTATTATCCCTTCCACGACCACGCCATTTTGTTCAACATGTGATCGCAGCCGCTTGACAGCTGATGGGATGTGGTATTTATGTTTGTATGCCAAGACTGGCTTGGATTTGCGTAAACCTATTCGAGCCAGACGCTCAAGAGAAGATTTAGTCTCCATGATCCAATCTGTTTGGGAGACTCGCCGAGATCGCGGTGCCGAAGAGCGCAAGGAACTGGAATTCAGCACCGGCCGTGGGCGATTTATTGATATTGATCGATTGCGTCAAGACCCGCATTTGGAGATGCATGCTAGGGGCGGATGAAACCTTGTGATGTTTTCTGTCGTCTGTCTTGACGACAGCGCATTTTTTTCTCTTGCCCGTCTACCTTCCAACGATTTTCTTGCTGGTTCTCTCGCCCTGTGCTACAGTTTTTTTACAGCTGAGTTGAGATGGAAATGGTTCGTTCCCTTTGGCGAGTTTCTTTTTTCTTTTCCGCCAATTCCTATTTTGGATGATTGACATGATTCTATTGGGTATCTCCATGACAAGGAAGGGTGTTGTCCTTAATGGGATGGTTTAAACGGAGTAAACAGGAGGATTCGAAGGGGAATTCTTCCAATGTCATGGAAGGAATGTGGATCAAATGCACGGTTTGCCGGGCAATTATCTTTAAGCGCGAGGTTGATCGAAATCTCAAAGTCTGTCCCAAGTGCGGGTATCATTTTCCTCTGTCCATTGAAGAGCGGGTGGAATTGCTTGCGGACCCCGAAACATTTCAGGAGTGGGATGCTGATCTTGTGCCCAATGATCCGTTGCAATTTGAAGATACTCTTCCCTACCAAATCCGTATTCAAAATGCCCAACGGAAAACAGGAAAGCAGGAAGCCATTCTCACCGGCCATTGTCAGATCCGGGAAATCCCAGTTGCCGTTGGTTTTTTTGATTTTTCGTTCATGGGTGGCAGTATGGGTTCGGTTGTGGGAGAAAAGATTTGCCGCGCCATCGATAGGGCTGTGGTTGATCATTTACCGTTTTTATTAGTGACCACGTCCGGGGGAGCTCGGATGCAAGAAGGAACCTTGTCGCTGATGCAAATGGCGAAAACAGCCTCGGCGATTGCCAATCTTCAGCAAGCTCGCTTGCCATACATCGTGTTATTAACTGATCCAACTTTTGGTGGAGTGACCGCCAGTGTGGCGATGTTAGGGGATATTATTCTTGCAGAACCGAAGGCGCTCATTGGTTTTGCTGGACCGCGTGTGATTGAACAAACGATCAAGCAGCGGTTGCCTGAAGGATTTCAACGTGCGGAATTTTTATTAGACCATGGCATGATCGATCAAATCGTAAAACGGAAAGTCCTTAAAGCCACTCTAGCCACTTTGCTCTCCCATTGTGGAGCAGGCGCTATGTCCTCGTAGACAGTTCCTTCCTCGTTTGTTCCTTGCCGTTCATTTGGCGATTCGCGTGTTAACGTATTTAGCCACCCTTGACTATCTGTTTGCTCTTCACCGTTTTGGCGTCAAGCTTGGTCTTGGGGCCATTACCGATCTTCTTCAACGATTAGATCATCCTCAGCGCAAGTATGCCACTCTTCATATTGGCGGGACCAATGGGAAAGGCTCTTCAGCAGCGATGGTTGCAGCAATGTTGCAAGCTGGTGGCTATCGAGTAGGCTTGTACACCTCGCCTCATTTGATCGATTTTCGTGAACGGATACGAGTAGAAGATGAGGATATTCCAGAAGAACAGGTTTGTGAATTGACCGCACGCATTCGACAAGTCGCCGATCCGCTCGGCTCTCTTACCTTTTTCGAATTGACGACGGCTATGGCTTTTCAGTATTTCCTGGATCGAAAGGTCGATATTGCCGTTGTCGAAGTCGGGTTGGGTGGACGGTATGATGCCACCAATGTTTTGGATCCGTTAGGGGTGCTCATTACAGGGATTGGGCTGGATCATGAGATGTATCTTGGGCACACACTTGAAGCTATTGCACGAGAAAAAGCGGGTATTATTCATCGAAACGTGCCAGTTGTATTAGGGCAGATGTCCGAGAACGTGAGTCAGATTTTTGAGGAGATAGCTCAAGCATGTGATGCCCCTCTGCATAGGTATGGGCGAGATTTTTCTATTCTAGAAGATAGCCAAGCTGAATTTACTTATCGTGGGCTTCGAGATAGGTTTGCCGGTCTGCAGACGAATTTGTTGGGGCGACATCAGATGAAGAATGCCGGATGTGCGTTGGCCTTACTAGAATCGGCAACTGCCAAGCGGTTTCCTCTTTCCGTTGAGGGGATCCAATCCGGATTGAAAAAAATTAATTGGAAAGGTCGTCTAGAAATCGTTCAACATAACCCAATGACCATCTTGGATGGGGCTCACAATCCTTTAGGCGCGCGAGTCCTGTTTGACTTTCTCCAATCACAACTTCATGATTGCCCTGGACGAAAAATCATTGTCATACTCGGGATGATGCAAGATAAGAATCTTGCCGAGTATTTACAGGTCTTACTCCCTCTTGTTGACATCTTGATTGTCACTCAACCTCACATGAATCGAGCCGCGACCGTTGACGAGCTTCGGCAAGTTGCGGCGCGAGGCGATTTGAAGCTCTTTTCCATTGTTAATCCCTGGGAGGCCTATTGCAAAGCCCAAGATGTTGCTGCTTCCTCTGATCTTATTTGTATCACCGGTTCGTTGTTTCTGGTTGGAGAAATTTTGCAGCATTTGACCTTGCCACCTTCGCCAATGGCCAGGAACTGAAGATGCTTAGGAAGGCGGGGTTCTCATCATGGGTGTGGGTGTTTTTGGTTGGGGTCTTGTTGATTTCCACATCTGTGTTAGCTGAAGGTCGTCCCAATAGACAAAACGTTCATACAACCAATTCCCGTGGAGTTCCGGTTGAAATCAAAGCGGATCGAATTGAATTTGATCAGGAGCGGGAAGAATACCATGCGATGGGAGCTGTGGGTGTGACCCGAGGTCCCGTTCGACTCACCGCGGATGACGTGACATTTCAGAAATTGACGGGGCGTCTCATTGCTGTTGGGCATGTGTATCTCCGTGATGGGCATGCTGATGTGTGGGCAGAACAGCTTGAGCTGAATATGAATACGGAAACCGGAGTATTGACGACCGGGAAGATTTTTGGGAAAGAACAGAATTCTTTTGTCACCGGGCGTCGGCTCCAGCGCTTTTCTGAAACGCATTATCGAATTAAGGAAGGTTCTTTTACCAATTGTGATGCCAAGGATGGGCAGATTCCCGCATGGCGTTTCACATTCGATGATGCTGATTTGGACTATGAAGATAGTTTGTTTGGCAGAGGGGCCTGGTTCAATGTCAATGATGTGCCGGTTGTTCCCCTTCCCACCTTTGGGTATCCACTCGGGGCCTCGCGAAAAACAGGGCTCTTAGTTCCAAACGTGGGAATTGATAATAAATTCGGTTACAAATACGAGCAAGGTTTTTTCTGGGCGATCAATCCTAGCAGTGATTTAACGATTACTCCACGGATATGGACAAAGCGTGGTGCGGGTGGAGATCTGGAATATCGCTATGCCTGGAATCGCCAAACTAAGGGAAACTGGCTAGTGAAGTCAATTTACGATACCGATCAAAACCGTGGGCGAGCTGAACTTCGAGGGGCCCATGTTCAAAAATTTTCTCGGGATCTGTCTTTACGACTTCTAGCCAATTATTCAACCGATCGAACGGTATTACAGAATTTTAGTAGCTCTGGGGCTCAGCGAGCCTTACCAAGCCAGGAATCGACTTTGACCCTTCTTCAACGTTTAGAGCATGGAGCGTTATATCTTTATGGACAATATCTTCAACCACTTGGTGAGGGGGGCGATACAACGTTTCAACGACTTCCTGAAGTGGGGCACCAGTTCATCAATCCCAGCTTCCTGGGTGGTCCGTTTGCTCTAACATCCACGACCACGTTTGTGAATTTTTCCCGAAAAGAAGGTTTTGATGTAAGCCGTATAGATTTTGTGCCGGGGATGTCTGTCGAAGGACTTAATTTGGGCAATATGGTGGGGTTTCGGCCACAAGTCAAATTCAGGGAAGTGGCCTATACCCGCGGGAAGACAGAGAAATCCATCCAAAGCAGGGAAACGTTCTGGGTTGGTGCTGAAGGTTTTTCGAATCTGTCGAGACGGTTTTCCCTTGGTGAAGATAATTGGGTCCGGCATTCCATTAAGCCGCATGTCATGTATGAATTTGTTCCCCCGACGGACCAATCTGAATTGGTTCAGGTGGATGCCGTTGATGATTTGATTAAGAAAAGTCTGGTGACCTATGCCTTGAAAAATCGAATAAGCCAACAGGGCGGAAGTGGGGAATCGAGTACCTGGTTGGATGTGTTATTTGCGCAAAGTTATCACGTTGGAACTCCGCCTCCATTGGCATCACGATTTTCGGACATTTGGACCAGGGGAGAGTTTCATAAGCCGTTAGGATCTCCCTATTTCCTTTCGGCGTTTAATTTGACTGTGGATACCTTTTTAAATCCCTACGAACAAGAGTTCAGACAAGTGAATTCCGATGCCTTTATTCAAGGCCACCAGAATTGGTATGTCAGTGTTGGGCAGCGCTTCACCCGAGCTGGTCCGCGAGTGCGGCGTGGGGATATTTGGACTCCGCTTTCATTTAACGAAATGCTGGAACCCGCTGGCAAAATTCTTTTTCTTACAGCAGGAGCAGCTATGCGCTTGCCCTTGGGCGTGACTCTTGGGACTCGGTGGTATCATGATTTGCGGACCGGGGAGACGGCCGAATTGGATGTGGTGGGGTTGTATCAAAACCCCTGCCGATGCTTTTCTTTCGGTCTGTATTATCAGCAATTTCCCGATCGAACACAGTTTGATTTTTTAATTAGTCTCACTGGCTTGTGGGGAACCCAAAGCAATGGCACAAAACTGATGCAATCGATTCTCAGGCCCATCATGGCCGACGAAAAAGGTGTGCCATGGGATTATCGTTAATCATACAAAAATTTTGGGGTTGATGGTATGCGTGTTTCGTGGGGGCCTGTGTTAATGGTGGCTGTGATGGGTGTCTTTTTTGCCGGTAATGCTGCGACACAAACTGTGATAACCGATCAGGTCGCCATCACTTCCGGACATGGGAAACTGTTTGGTCTCACCCCGGGAGAAGGGATTGCCAGGAAAATTTTAGCTTCAGGTGAAGATGTTCTGGTGATTGAAGCCCAAGGTGTGACGGGATTTGTCCAAACGAGCAGACAATTGCTGGGGTTTTCTGGCCGGCTTAAACGATGGGTGGGTCTTACCCTAGCCACTGGGGAACGAATCATTAAATGGACAGTCACTCCGCGAATGATTGTGGTTCAAGGTCGGGAGGCGGTCTACGGATTTCAAAGTGATTTGGGGCGTTGGAAGAAGGAGATCTGGGGAGCTGGAGAATCCTTTCGCGAGAGTTTAGTCAATGATCATGTGGGAGTGATGGTGACCGATCGACGCCTCCTGGGTTTTTCAGCGTTTACCGGGGGATTTTTTTCTCGTGACCTTCTGCCCGGCAACAGGATTGACGATATTGAAATTAATGATAATGTGGTGATCATCCACCTGGGCTTGCGTAAACTGGTTTTTCGATCTGGCCTGGCAATTTGGGCGGAGTTGCCTTAATGGGATTGTGAAAAGTAAAAAGTGAGGAGTAAGGAGTGAGTGGCGGGAATGAAATGACAGACGGTTTTACTATTTGCTCCTGACGCCTTACTTTTCACTGGCGCTGAGAAGGCTGCTGCTGGTGGTCTTTTTCAAATCGGACTTAATTGGAAGAGAGACTTTCGGAGGGTTGGGATCGTGTGGTGAGACCGGGGTAATCCACACCAATGGGAGAATTGGAGCAGTATTGGCTCCACCATTGGATGACTTCCTGTAGAAAAGGATCTTCAGGCCCGGTGGCAAAGAGGTGGCCATAGAGGTATCCTGTTTGCGTATCAAACAGAATGAATATTGGCATAGACGTGGGTTCTTGGAGAGGGGGAGTATTCATGGTTCGTCCGTCTTTTTTTTCGTTCACACGCCCTTTCAGCTACATTTTTCGGCCTTTTGTGAGTGTTTCTTAAGCCAGTTTTTTCAAAGGGCTGTGGGCAACGATTGTGCCTTTGCGAGAAAGTATGAGAAAAAGGCCATTCTTGAAGGGGAGTGAGGGATGAAACCGGAAAAATTATGAATAACACCTACGGCAACTTCCCATCTCCGCCTACACTGGATGTTTCTTGGCATTTCGTCGCGTTGGATGTTATTGCAGAATGATAACAAGTTTTAATAGACTTCTGTGGATTTGGGAATAGTCCTTGGTGCGAAAATGTTGGTTCAAGGGAATGGTGGGTTGTTCGAATTCTGAAGGAGGCTTTCATGAAAACGTCAAAATCTGCTGAATCCCCTGGCAGTAGTCGAGTGGCCAAGATTCTTTTGGTTGAAGATGAGCGGGATGTTCGGGAAGGTATCAAACTTCAATTAGAAGAGGAAGGTCATGAGGTCACCGAGACTGAATCTGGAAGCGAAGCCCTAGCACTGGCAAAATCGGCTGCCTTTGATATTGTTTTGACTGATGTCATGCTTCCCGACACGAATGGTATTGAATTAGTTCAGCGGATGAGTCGCTTGTCTTCCTGTCCCGTGACGGTTGTCATGACAGGATTTGGATCCGTAGAAATGGCGGTCAATGCTATTAAAGCTGGAGCCTTTGATTTCCTATCCAAGCCTTTTTCCGTTGATGTGTTAAGTGCGACTATGGCTAGTGCCTTGCGAGTGAAATCCCTCCAGGATGAAAACACCGAACTCAAAAAAACTGTCAAAGGGCAATTCAGTTTAGGAAAATTTGTTAGCTCTAGTCAGGTGATGAAAGATGTGTTTCGGCTCATCGATTGCGTAGCGGATACGGATAGTACGGTACTCATTTTAGGTGAAAGTGGGACAGGCAAGGAGTTGATCGCTCAAACGATTCATAGTAACAGTACACGGCATCAGGGACATTTAATTCCAGTGAACTGTGGGGCTATTCCCGAAGCCCTGTTGGAAAGCGAGTTGTTCGGGCATGAAAAAGGGGCTTTTACAGGGGCAGTGGCGTCTCGAGTCGGCCGATTTGAGTTAGCTTCAGGCGGAACCATTTTTTTAGACGAAATCGGAGATTTGAGTCCTCCTCTTCAGGTCAAACTGCTTCGGGTGCTTCAAGAAAGGACATTTGAACGAGTTGGAGGGACTCGGACCTATAAATCGGATGCCAGGGTGATTGCGGCGACAAATCAAGATCTCGAGAGTTTGGTCGCAGCCAAACAGTTTCGAGAAGATCTTTTTTACCGGCTAAATGTTGTGCCCGTTCTGGTTCCACCGTTGCGTCAACGTGTTGAGGATATACCTTTATTATTGCAGCATTTTATGAATATGTTTAACGATCGTCGTAAAGCGGAGTTGACGGGGGTGTCGGATCATGCCATGGCCTTACTGTGTGAGTATCCCTGGCCTGGCAATGTTCGAGAATTAGGGAATATTGTTGAGCGAATCGCAATTTTGAAACGACGAGGCCTGATTGAACCTGAAGATTTGCCGGAGAAAATTCGTTGCCTCCCATCGGATCATCTTCCCACGATGCCTGCTGCGATTCCAATTGGCGGATTGGATCTGTCTCGAGCGGTCGAAGAATTTGAAAATCGCCTCATTCTTGAAGCCCTTGAGCGAACCAATTGGGTGAAAAGCAAAGCGGCTCGGCTCCTGCAAATTAACCGAACGACTCTCATTGAAAAATTGAAGAAGAAATCCCTTGCTGAAGTGGTGGCTCAACGCGCCACTCCCCCTGAAGATCTAGTGGATGTCTGACAGTTTGTAAGCTTTCTCTTCACTCCTTCGGTTTCCCTTCCGTATTCCTTCAATTAGCCTGAAGTTCTGACCCTTCCGTCAGCCACTTGACGCCGGTAGTTTTTTCCTCGCATGGCGACCTGCCAAAAAACCCTCATTTTTCAACATAATTCCGGCCCGGTCTCTCTGAGCCAGAGATAAATACTCGGGTCTAGTTTTTGCTGAATAGATTTCCAAGGTTGGAGGACTGGGAGACGTGAGAGGAATTTTTTGGATTGTCTGTATGGCTGTCCTCTGGCCAAGCACGGCCGCGGGTGGAGCCTGCTCGGAATTTCCCTGGCATTATCCGCGAGACATGACTATGCCGAATTTGGTGTTCGAAAGTAAGCAGTTGATTCAAGCCGGTTCTTTATTGGAAGCGCGAGAATTATTGTCTACCTATCTTTTGGAACAAGGAGAAGGGGTCTTTGCAGAGGGAGCGAAGTGGGCAATCGCTTCGCTTCCGGAAAGCTCAAATGAACCTGGAAATGAATTTTTGAAGCAGATTGAGCGTCTTCAAACGATGAAAACAGCTGAACCGGATAGTGTTTATGCTCCTTGGGGGCTCTGTGCGATGGGGCAATTGTATTGGGATGCCGGATGGCATTCCGAAGCAAATGCGCTATTTGAAGAGTTTCTTGGTTCCTATCCTAAGCATCCCCTGGCGGGAGGAGTGATGGTTGAAGCTGGTTTGGGTTATTTAGAAAATCAACAATTTCTCGAAGCGGCGTTAGTGCTTCGTCGGGTCGTGGAAGAGCCGAAATGGGAAGCCCATCGTCTTCGTGGGGCTCTGGGTTTGGCTGATGCAACAGCCATGTCCAAGGCTTGGAGGCAAGCCTATTATTGGTATCAGGTGGTAGAAGCTGAAAGTCCTGAAGTTATTCGACGGTCCGAGCGTTCGTCGTATTATTTTGGATTAACCGAATTGGCCGTTGGCGATTCCCAAAAAGCCATTCCTCGATTTTTGACGACAGTCAATCTTTATCCGCAGCAGGAAGTTGCCGGCCAGGCCTTGCTTCGCATTTCTCAAAAATTGCTTAGGGAAGGACATGAATTTCTATCCTTGTGGTTTGCGGAACAAGCCAAACGCCGCTTTGTCGGACAGGAATTCGGTCGTCGCGGGCAAGCGGCACTGACCAGATGGGTGGTGGCCTATTTATCCGAAGAACGTACAAAAGAAGAATGGAAGACGGTATATCAACGTTTGGATGATTTAGAAATATTTTTGTCAGTGTCTTGGGATAGTGTTGTTGAAACGGCTCGTGTCCTGAGTCATGCCCCCGAAACAGATGTAGTTGAAGAAAGCATTCTGTGGATGGGGCGCGGATATTATATGCTTGGCGATATCCCGTCCGCCATTCAGTCGTATAGGCAGCTGGCGAATATCGCGACGTCGGAAATATGGCGACAGGAAGCTCAATATCGATTAAGTGCCATTCTCAATCAACAGATTCAATCCTTCTATGATCAACAAGCCTGGGTTCGATTACTCAAGTTCCATGAAGATCAACGGGAGGCGTTTCAATTCGTTCCGTTGACGTGGGCCCGTGTCAGGAATGTGGCTCAGGCTTACCAGAAAGTCAATCTGCCTGCCAAAGCGATGCAATGGTATGTCCAATTATTACAAGCGTATCCGGACAGTCCTCTACGAGAAGAAATCTTTGCGCGTAAAGTCTTTTTAGCAGAAGACCAAAGCCATAAAAAATTGATTCGAAAAGCAGGTGAAGCTTATCTTCGTGAGTATCCCAGTGGTCAGTGGCGAGCCGATGTTTCCACTCTGTTGGGAATAGAATCGTTGGGGCGTGAAGACTATGCACAAGCTATTCAACACATGTTGGATGTGATGCAACAGACGAAGGATTCAGCGCTCCAGCGATACGTGTTGCGGAACCGGGCTCGTGCCTATCAAGGGGCAGGGAGACGGGACCTTGCGCTTCAGGATTTACGGCAGGCAGCCGCTGTCGATCCTCTGGATATGGCGGATGTCATTCGGTTGGGAGATTTCCTTTTTGATCAAGGAGATTTTTCCGATGCCAAGCCAAATTATGAACAGGTGCTGTCTTCCGACGCACCCGTGGCATTGAAAGCTTGGGCGAAATATCGGTGGGGGCTTTCATTAGGGTATGAAGGCAATACCAATGAAGCGCAAAACATTTTGGCGGATGTGAGGGAATTAGAAACACGATCACCAGAATTGGAAAATACGATTCGTGCTGCGGCTGTAGCGGTGTTGGACGAATTTTCTTTGAAAGGCAAACCTCAAACAAGGAGGGTGAATGAGGGGAGTTGACTCGACAGAATTTTCTTCATTGAGCCAAATATCAGAGTGGGAGATTGAGGACCACCGGCTTGATGATGGGGCTTCGTCTTACCCACGAAATTCTTTGTTGAATGTCTCAATACAACGTGCTGATGGAGAGAATTCCGGCCTTCAGAGGTTTCAAGGGAGTGACGAAGAGCATTGCCAACGGTTGGCAAAAATTGGAGAGAATGTTGGATGTCTTGCTCATGATATTCGGAATCCCTTGTCGAGTATTGAATGGTTTGCCACGCTCTTGGGACGTGAGCACAATAGCCAGGAAGAACGGGAGGAATTGGCTGGGCATTGTGTGCAAGCTGTTCGGTCATTGGATCGATTAGTTTCCAATATATTGATTTTTAGTTCTCCTCTGCAAGCTCAACGAGAGACTGTGAATCTCCTGACGGTATGTGAGGAGGTGGAATTGTTAGCGAGGTATTCCCTGCAAAAGAAATGTGTGACGATTCATTATCGTCGAAAAAGCGATGAATGTACCATCCGTGGGCATGAATCTTTCTTGAAACAAGCGCTGCTCAATCTTCTTGTCAATGCGATTCATGCGTCAAAACGGGATAGTTCTATCGAGATTTATTGTCGACATGAATCGCGTTTTATTCATGAAGAAGGAATGCGAAGCCCTAAGCAGGGGGTTGCGCTTCGTATTCGTGATCAAGGTTGCGGAATGTCCAAAGAAGAACTCTCCGATATATTTCGTCCGTTTTATTCCAGGAGAAAAGGAGGGACGGGCCTTGGCCTTCCAATTGTGAAACGGATTGTTCATATGCATCAAGGTCTGATTGATATCACCAGTCATCAAGGAAAAGGGACAACGGTCGATCTCTTTTTCCCTCTGTAAAGGAGAATGGCATGCTAGATACCGAGAGTGGGCTTGGCCGGGGCATCCTGGTTATCGAAGATGATGAGCAGCTACAGACGGCATTGACCAAAGTCTTGAGCCAACATGGGTATGAGGTCACAGTTGCCAGAGATGGGTATGAGGGCTTAGAGCACGTTCAACAGGATGCACCTTGGTTGGTGCTCACCGATCTGAATCTCCCTGGAAAAGGAGGAATGGAGTTTTTACGAGAAGTACGGACGCAAGGGTACCATATGCCCGTTGTCGTGATGACGGCCTATGGCGGCGTGGATGTCGCCGTCGAAGCCTTGAAATATGGGGCGACCGATTTTCTTCAAAAACCCTTTCCATTGGATCGACTCGAGAAAATCATTCAACAGCTTGATGATGATCGCTGTGAACAACGTCTCGTGTCTGGAGGTACCCAAGAAAAGACTGCCTATGATGAGCCACCCGAAGGGTTTCTGACTCGTGCTCCGAAAGTGCTGCAAACCTTAAAAATGTTGGAAATGGTCTCCAGCAGCTCGGCGACGATTTTAATTCAAGGTGAAAGTGGGACAGGCAAAGAAGTCTTGGCTCGGCATATTCATCGAAAAAGTCCACGGGCTCATCAACCCTTTGTCGCCATTAATTGTGCCGCGTTGCCTGAAGGCCTTCTGGAAAGTGAATTATTTGGATATGAGAAAGGCGCGTTTACCGGGGCACTAGCGAGACGGGCTGGAAAGTTTGAACAGGCTCATAAAGGAACCCTTTTGTTGGATGAAATTGGAGAGATGAGTTTAGGGTTGCAAGCAAAATTACTTCGAGTTCTTCAAGAACGGGAGATTGATCGTCTTGGGTCGCAGAAGCCCGTTCAAGTGGACGTGCGCGTGCTGGTGACCACAAACAGGAATCTTGCTCAGGAAGTGCAAGCCGGGAGGTTTCGGGAAGATGTGTATTACCGGTTGAGCGTGATGCCGTTCACTCTTCCTCCGTTAAGGGATCGGCCAGAGGATATCCAATTGTTGGCAGAGCATTTCACTCATCGTTCGTTTCGGCGAAACCGTCGTATCTGGAATGGGATTTCCGATGAAGCCATGCTGTATTTAAAAAGTCAACCGTGGCGAGGCAATGTCCGTGAATTGGAGAATGTCATTGAACGGGGGGTACTCCTGGCTGAAGATGGGCCGTTACAAGTCGAACATTTTCAGTTTGAAGAACCGGCGTTAGCCACAAGCACTTACCAGGCTGCTAGTGGAACCATTTGGGAGATGGAACGAGACCTGATCCTGAGAACCTTGGAACAACATAATGGGAATCGAACACATGCTGCCAGAACCTTAGGGATCAGCATTCGTACGTTACGCAATAAATTACGGGAATATCGCCAACTCAATGGTGGTCTCTCATTAGGTGTTTAGAGAGTCGGTAGCCGAAGGACTGGTCGCTGTCCTGCTGGCAGGTGGTGTTCATGGGATTTCTTGGGGGAAACCCGGAAAAATTTGCCGTAGACGGTAAAAAAATCGAGAAAAAAATGCCTCAATACTTAACTCGGACGAGCCGGAATCAAACAAGGGGAATATTCGTAAGGACTTGAGAGAAAATAACTGGAACAAATTCGCAACAAGATTTGGGTCAGATTTGGACGGAACGATTGAGGAAAAACCGAGGCATAAGAGAGCTATGTTGAGGTTTTTTCGATTGAGGCGCGTTCAAAGATGGCCCGAAGATTGGATGTGAAATGTCCCAGTTATTTTCTCTCAAGTCCTAAGGTGTGAGGCGTAAAGGGGGAGGCAATAAACAAAGAACAAGCCGGTAGTGGTATTGGTGTTGCTACTTGAGTGAACAAAATTACGCCTTGTCGAACAAACAGGGCAACCGATTTTGCTTGAAATTCTCAACAGATGGGGCGATGGAAGGGGAGAGTCTAATGATTATTTCTCCATGGGATTCAGGAACCCATTTATATGAACGAGCGCTGGATGTGCGGAGTGCAATTCATGAAACGATTGCTTCCAATATGGCGAATGAAGAAACACCCGGCTACAAGGCTAGACACTTACCATTCCCGGAGACCTTTGCTGCCGTTCTTCGTGGAGAGGGTCCGTTAGGTCAATCGGTGACGAATTCTCGCCATTTAGGCGTACGTTCCAGTGACGACAGAATTTTTCATCATACGATCAAACAAAATTCCGGAGCTGGGCTAGACGACAATACCGTAAATTTAGAAAAAGAAATGACCTTGATGGCGGAAAATACTCTGTTGTACATGGCGGTCAGCCAATTCTTGGATGGACGATTTGAAGGATGGAAACGGGCAATTAGTGAAGGACGAGGAGGATAAGTAAAAAGTGAGAAGTAAGGAGCAAAGATAAGGGAAAAGAGCGGAAATGAAGGGCCGGATGATCTTCACTCTTGCTACTTACTTTTCCCTTCTTACTTCTCACTTTTTACTATTTTTGAAAGGAGGAATATATGAATATTGATCGAGTTTTTGCAGTAGTTGGGTCGGCGTTGGATGCCCAGAGACAACGGTTGAATATCATAGCCGGAAATCTGGCAAACGCTGAATCTACACGTTCGCCCAATGGAGGTCCTTATATCCGGCGTGACGTCGTGTTTCAGGCTATGTCCCCAAATTCAGTTTTTCACTCAGTCTTTAATAGTGCTTTTGGCGATTCGCCAGAACCCTCAGGTGTCCGAATTACCGATATAATTCAGGATTCACGTCCCTTGCGCACAGTGTATAACCCTGATCATCCGGATGCTAATGAGGAAGGGTACCTTCAACTACCCAATGTCAATCCTATCGAGGAAATGGTGAATCTCATTTCGGCGACGAGGGCGTATGAAGCGAATATTGCGGTGATGGAAACGGGGAAAACCATGACCTTACGGGCATTGGAAATGGGACGGTAGCCTTGATGCCCGGGAAAAGTAAAAAGGGAACAGTTAGGAGTAAATAGTAAGGAGTAAGGAGAGAAGGCAAGGAAGCAGGACGAAAACTAAGGACAGGCTGTTCTTCACTCTTGCTACTCATTTTTTACTTCTCACTTTTCACTTCATTATCTGGAAAGGAAGATTTTTATGGATTATTCCATGATTAAAGGTATTGAAGTCATTCCGGAACCTTTTGCTGGTTCTGCAGTCAAACGGACTTCCCAAGCAGATCAAGGTTTTAGCGAGTTATTGAAAAATGCCGTTGAGTCAGTCAATAGCATGCAACATGCAGCAGGTCGTTTGGAAGATGCCGTGGCGAAAGGAGAGGATGTCAATATTCATCAAGCAGTGATTGCCGGGGAAAAAGCCGGCCTTTCATTTCGGTTACTTATGCAAGTGAGAAATAAGATGGTCGATGCCTATCAAGAAGTCATGCGAATGCGGGTGTAAAGAGTGACGGGTTTTTGTTGTGTTTATGCAGCTGACATGTGACCAATCAATCAAAGTTTTTTCCGATTTGAAATAGATATGGCGACATTCTCCGAAAGTCTCATTAATAACTTTCAGGCCTTAACCATCGGCCAGCGAATTGGAATCGTTGTGGTATTGGCCTTAGCTATCGCTACTATTCCCATGTTGATGATTATGGGAAAGGAACCCGAGATGGTTGTTCTTTTTTCCCAGTTGGATTCGAATGACACTCGAGCGATTATCCAAGAACTCGGTAAACAAGGGGTGACCTATGAGGTGGGTGAAGGCGCCAGGACGATTGAAGTTCCTGCCGAGCGTGTGCATGAGTTGCGTCTCCAATTAGCGTCGGTGGGCCTGCCCGAATCTGCCGGGGTGGGATTTGAAATTTTCGATCGTACCGGGATTGGCGTGACGCCTTTTACCCAACAAATGAATTACCGTCGAGCGCTTCAGGGTGAATTAGCTCGCACCATAAGCCAGATTTCGCATGTCGAGCGGGTTCGCGTACATTTGGTCATTCCTGAGAAACGATTGTTTTCCTCTGAACAAAAGCCGGCTCAAGCGGCTATTGTGCTGACATTGAAACGAGGCAATTCGCTAGGAAGTACGAAGGTACAGGGCATTGTCCATTTGGTAGCCAGTAGTGTGGAAGGGTTGGATCCTGGGCAGGTCACGGTCGTGGACAATCATGGAGAAGTTCTTAGTCAAAATTCTGCTGATGAAGATGCCCAATTGACTGCCACACAAATCCAGACGCAACGTCGAGTTGAAAGTGATTTGGAACGACGGGTCCAGACCATGTTGGATCAGGTCTTGGGACGGGAGAAATCGGTCGTGCGTGTGACGGCTCCGTTGGATTTTCGTCAAGTGGAAATTACCGAAGAAACGTTTGATCCCAACAGTCAGGTGGTGCGGAGTGAAAACCGTAGCCAGGAGAAAGTCATCGAGCAAGGTTCAAAAGCAGGCGGGCCAGGGGTGCCAGGCGTGCGAAGCAATGTTCCCAATGATTTGCCACTCACTGGAAGTTCAGGGCCTAAAGAGGCCAAGCGAAAAAATGAAACCTTGAATTATGAAATGAACCGGAAAGTAAGCAAGATTATTGAAGCCACCGGCGCGATTCAACGGTTAAGTATCGCGGTGTTGGTGGATGGGACCTACCAGGCGGTAGAAGGTGCTGAAGGCCAGGCTGAAAATGCGGCTGGTGAAAAACAATATGTGCCACGATCTGAACAAGAAATTCAAAGCCT
>QIDY01000043.1 GCA_003228495.1 Nitrospirota bacterium | reverse complement strand
GACTTTCCATCATCACGGATGATTCATCAACCCAACCAAGCTGTGCGGCAGCTTTAATCATGCTATATTCGCCACTCACCTGATACGCGGCCACAGGAACCCTGACCATATCGCGCACTTGCCTGAGAATATCCAAATAAAACAACGCCGGTTTGACCATCACGATATCGGCCCCTTCCTCAAGATCCAGGTCCACTTCCCGCAACGCCTCTCGCGCATTAGCCGCATCCATTTGATACGAGTGCCGATCGCCAAAGGAAGGGCTGGAAAAGGCGGCATCCCGAAAGGGGGCATATAAAGCCGAGGCATATTTGGCTGAATAGGACATTATCGGCATATCGGCATAGCCGTGTTGGTCTAACGCCTCACGTATAGCCTTAACCCGCCCATCCATCATATCCGATGGGGCCACCATATCCACCCCCGCTTCGGCATGGCTCAGTGCCATGGCCCGAAGACAATCCAAGGTTTCATCATTAACAATCCGGCCGTCGCGAACAATGCCACAATGCCCATGTGAGGTATATTCATCGATACATACATCGGTAATAACCATCAAATCGGGAAGCCTAACTTTCAGGGCTCGAACGGCAGTTTGTATAACACCATCTTTCTCCAAGGCCGCGGACCCTCTTTCATCCTTCTGTTCCGGAATCCCAAAAAGAATAACGGCGGGAATTCCTAGGGCCCAAGCATCTCTTGCTTCCTGAACGAGATGGTCGACTGACCAACGATATTGGCCCGGCATGGATTCAATCGGTTCCTGTTTGTTCTCTCCAAACGTCACAAACAGGGGATAAATCAGATCGGCGGCAGTCAATTGTGTCTCGCGGACCATCCGACGCAACGAAGCATGTTGACGGAGTCGCCGCAAGCGGTGAATAGGAAATCCCATTTCTACTCCTATCCGTGTCTCTACAATTCCAGGTGGGTGGGTCTTCGTCAAAAGCCTGATCACATCATATTGACATGGAACGGCTCATTCGTTTTAAAACCCCAGACTCTTGATTCTATTTTCGAGGAAGATTAGTTAAAAAGACGACAAGATCCCGCACGGAAATCATCCCGACCATTTTCTCATCTTTGGTAATACCCAAATGTCGGATATGTTGTTTGGCCATCAAATCATTGGCATCTAACAACGTACGATTGCCTTCAATCGACGCAATTGGAGCCGACATGATTTGTTCCACCGTCGTTGCGAGAGGATCGGCACCCGTCGCCACCACCCGCCGGACCAGATCCGTGTCGGTCAGAATCCCAATGATTTCTTCTCCGCTCGTAATGAAGATGCTACCAATTCCGTTATCGCGCATCATTTCGGCAGCAGTTTTGACCGAAACATCCCGGTCAACTTTGACGATTTTTTCTATGGGAACCATACACGACTTTACAGGAACCATAGCTCTGCTCCTCCAATTAATCGGTTAACAAAACATTTTGCCGACAGCGTCGGCCTGTCATCATCATAAGGGCATCTGGGTGGTACTCCGGTTCGCATGGGCGACAATCGCATCAACTAAAGAAGGAACGGTATTTTCCACAGCTACAATATCCACCGACAACCCTTCGTCCTGAACTGTTTGGGCCGTAATGGGACCGATACAGGCCACAGTGACATGCTGTATCAGCTTATGCATCTCCTGCCGATCAGCAAATAACTGACAAAAATTTCTGACAGTTGATGAACTGGTAAATGTCAAATACTGAATATCCTGATTACGGAAACGATCGCAGATCGGCTCTTGTTCCATTTCAGGTAGCACGGCTTGATAGCCCTGGACCACCCGAACATCTGCTCCCATCTCTGCTAATTGTTTAGGAAGAATTTCCCTGGCCACTTTCGCACGAGGAATCAAAATTCTTTGGCCTTTCACGCCTAGTCTACCAAGAGCCTCCAAAATGCCTTCGGCCTGAAACTCCGAGGGAACCAGGTCGGCAACTAATCCCCAACGACTCGCTTCCTGTTTCGTCCGGGGGCCAATACAACAAACCCGTGCCTTCGCCAGACTCCTGACATCTTTTTGATGAAACCCCAAACGTCCCATAAAAGCCTGGACGCCGTTCACACTTGTGAAGATAATCCAATCATACGAGGAAAGTTCACGAATAGCATCATCAACAGGATCCCAGCTCTCTGGAGGACAGATTTCCAATGTCGGACATTCAATGGGCTCAGCACCCTGTTCTGCCAGTAAATTGGACAGAGCCGGGGCTTGGTCACGGGGTCGTGTCACCAACACACCTTTCCCAAATAACGGTCGAGTCTCACACCAATTGAGACGATCCCGCAATCGAACCACCTCTCCTACCACAATAACCGTTGGCGGACTTAATTTGGCTTCGGTGACTTTTTGTACAATGTTGGCGAGCGTCCCAACAACGGTTTGTTGGCGAGCATACGTCCCCCATCGAATGGCGGCAATGGGCATTGTCGAGGATGTCCCTTCCTGAATCAGCCTATCAACAATTTGTGGAAGATTTTTCATGCCCATTAAAAAGACTATAGTCCCTTCGGCAGAAGCCAGGCGAGGCCATTCCATGGCGCTCTCGGGTTTTGTCGGATCTTCGTGCCCTGTCACAAATGCAACTGTCGAGGCCAGGGTCCGGTGCGTCACGGGAATCCCAGCATAAGCCGGCACGGCAACTGCTGCCGTGACACCAGGAACAACGGTGAATGGAATGCCGGAATCGGCCATCATTTCGGCCTCTTCACCACCACGACCGAACACAAAGGGATCGCCGCCCTTCAATCGCACGACAAATTTTCCTTCTTGAGATTTGGCAACCAACAACGAATTAATTTCTTTTTGATCACGGTACGATCCACGGCCTTTGCGACCGACATAAATCCGTTCAGCATGAGCTGGCGTATACTTCAACAAGTCGGGATTGGCTAAATGATCGTAAAGCACCACATCGGCTAACTCCAAACATTCTTTTCCACGCAATGTCAGCAATTTCGCATCGCCCGGACCGGCGCCAACAAGATAGACATGACCTCCTGATCGAGCATTTCCCATAATGCTAGGCCGCCCCGTAGATTTCTTGCAAAATTGGATGCCCCCCTCGATCTAATAGCTCTTCGGCCACTTTCGTACCAAGAGATTCTGCATCCTGTGCAGAGCCAGACAAGAAGTACCGCACATATCGCTTACCATCCACGCTCGCAACTAATCCATCTAATGTCAGCTCCTCTCCATGAAAAATCGCATGTCCAGCAATCGGCACCTGACACCCTCCCTCCAGACGTGTTAAGAGGGCCCGTTCCGCCGTAACCATCACTCGCGTGGGTCGATGTTCAAACTTCGACACCAGATTCCGCACAAAACTATCCTCTTCACGGCCCTCAATTCCTAAGGCCCCCTGTCCAATCGCTGGAAGGCTGACATCTACAGAGAGAAACTCGGTAATATGGTCACTCAAGCCTAAACGTTTCAGCCCTGAGACCGCCAGTACAACGGCATCGAAGTGGTTTTCTTGAAGTTTGCGGAGTCGGGTATCGACATTGCCTCGTAACATCTCGATACGAAGGTCGGGACGAGCATGTAAAAGCTGGGCCTGTCGACGTAAACTGCTGGTTCCCACTCGCCCACCCAACGGTAACGTATCCAGATTTTTCCCGTCACGCGAAATCAAGGCATCTCTGGGATCTTCGCGCTCAGGAACACAAATAATTTGCAAACCGCTTGGCAACACGGCGGGCATATCTTTCATACTATGCACAGCCAGATCAATGTCTTTTCGCAAGAGCGCTTCTTCAATTTCCTTCACAAACAGCCCTTTGCCACCGACCTTGGCCAAGGGCACATCCAGAATTTTATCTCCGCTGGTTTGAATTCGCTTGAGAACAATGGAGAGATCGGGAACAATCTGCTTGAGCTGCCGTTGCACCCATTCTGCTTGCCAAAGCGCAAGTTGACTGCCTCGGGTTCCGATAATGAGCGTGGAACGTGCTTGACTGGCCGTACTCACAGACCATCTTTCTGAGACAGTGATTCTTCCGAAGCCTCATGACCCATTTCAGGGTCTATGGGCTGAGATTGTAATGAGTGGATTTCGCGTTCTCGAAGTTCGAAAAATCGTCTCGCCGCTTCAATAAACGCAAACCCATTTTGCGACTGGGCTTCCGCTTTTAACGTCACCAACGGACCATGAAGCAATTTATTGACGATCGCGGACGCCAAGCCTTCAATAGCCTGACGATCTTTTTCAGGAACTTCCCCTAACCGATGAAAGACTTTATCTAATTCAGTATTTTTTATGTCTTCTGCCTTTTTCCTCAGCGCAACAATCGTCGGGATTGCCTCAAGACCACGAACCCACGCCACCATACTCCCTACTTCTTCTTTCACTAATTTTTCTGCCGTTTCCGCTTCTTTCAACCGTTCATCCTGGTTGTGCCCTACATGGGCCTTAAGATCATCGATGTCAAAAACAAAGGCGTTGTCCACATCCTTGACTGCCGGATCAATGTTGCGAGGGACGGTGATATCAATTAAAAAAATAGGCCGGTTTCTACGTTGGTGGACCGCCCCCTCGATATCATCTTTAGAGATAACAAAGTGAGGAGCCCCAGTCGCGCAAATGACAATATCAGCTTTAGGCAACGTACTACGAAGTTGTTCATATGGAACCGCATGCCCTTGAAACCGTTTAGCAAGAGTTAAGGCTCGATGATGATTGCGTGTTGTCAATAAGACCTCTTTGACACCGTGGTTCACCAAATGTTGAGCAGCCAATTTTCCCATCTCTCCGGCCCCCACTAATAACACTACCCGTTGCTGAAGATTGGAAAAGACTTTTTTTGCTAATTCGACTGCCGCGTAACTAATCGATACGGCATATTCTCCAATCCGTGTATTGGTCCGGACATTCTTTCCGACTGAAATAGCTTTTTTGACGACTTTGTTGAGAATGACTCCAGAGGAACGATGGGTTAACGCTAACGCATAGGCTTCCTTCACTTGCCCAAGAATTTGGGGTTCGCCTACAACCATTGAATCCAGGCTAGCCGATACTCGAAAGAGATGAGCGATGGCTTCATCATCACTATAGCGGTACAAATGAGGCAGCAAATCTTCAGACGAGAGAGAAAAATGTGTGGCCACCAAAAAATCTTCCAGTTTGCGAAATCCCCACTCTCCCTTCTCGACCACGGCATAAACTTCAACTCGGTTACACGTTCCCAGATACATGGCCTCTTTAATACCAGGATACGCCAAAAGCCGAGCCAGGGCTTCGCCCATCCGGCTATCAGGGATGGCCAATAATTCCCGAAGTTCCACCGGAGCCGTCCGGTGATTGAGTCCTAACACAATGATATTCATAAATGTGCAATAGGCTGAGGACTTTTCAACAGAATGCCGACAAAGGTCAAGATGACGCCTGCAAACCCTACGATAGTCAAATAGGCCGCCCGTTTGGCTCGCCAACCCATGGTGACTCTTCCCATGAGCACCACAAAATAAAACACCCAAGTAATCAGCGCCCACACTTGCTCGGGGTTCCAATTCAGATAAGAACCAATGGTCAACTGAGCAGAAACCGCTCCGGTCAGAATTCCCATAGTCAAAAGGGGAAACCCAAACAGAATGGAGCGTTGATTTAACGCATCCAAAAAATCCAATGGCGGGAGCTTAAAATATAGGACATTAAATTGCTTGGATTTCAACAAACGTTCTTGCATCAGATACATCAAACCCGCCACGAAGGCCACTGCGAAGCCTATTGTTCCTAAGATGCTCAACGTCACATGTATCCATACCGTCTGAAAGACTGGAGCAATGGCATCTGCCTCAACAGGAGCTAGCGTCGCCGACACCAAGGAAAGAAACGCTAGCGGCAAAATAAAAGCCCCTAATACCTGTAAACCCCGTTTTAATCCAACGATCAAAAATACCAAGACCAGGCCCCAGGCAAAAAACGACATGGCACCCCGAAAGGTCATAATCGGCACTTGTCCTGTGGACACCATGGCCATACCCAGAGCAGCGGTGTGGGCGAGAAAACCGGCACCGGCCACGAAAACTGAAACTCTGGACAGTACTTCCGAACGATGGAGGAGAAATGCCAGAAAGAGGAGAGTTCCTCCAAAATAGAGACCCATTGTCAGAAAGGACAAGGTTTCAGACATAAAACACCCTCTTCCCAATCAGGTAAAGACACCCAGGATCGAGTATAGATCTGCCCCCAGAGAAGGTCAAGAAAATCAATAGGTTACCACATTTTCATAGGAACAAATGGAGACAGCTTTTCCTGGACAATCTCCTATTCACCCAGTACCATTCCAACGTCGTTTCATTTTCTTACTCAGGTATTTAGGCTAAAGACTGAAGGCTATCACTCATAAATACCCAAGAGTGGGATGATGCCACATGATTGGCCCCTAAATGCCTTCGGCCTTCAGTCTATCAACCTAAGTCGTTACTTTTTTCTAGCGCATTCTCCTGAATTATCCTCCATGAGCGGCACACTCTATATTGTCAGCACGCCAATTGGAAATCTAGAGGACATCTCATTTCGGGCAATACGAATACTCAAAGAGGCAACCGTCATCGCTGCAGAAGATACCCGCCGGACACAAAAGCTTTGCACCTATTATCAAATCAGCACACCCCTCACAAGTTACCATGATTTCAACAAGGAAGAAAAATCCGACATTCTATTATGTCGACTCCAAGAAGGCGGCAATATTGCGTTAGTGTGCGACGCTGGAACACCTCTTATTTCAGATCCGGGCTATTATCTTGTGAATCGCGCTGTGGAAGCCAACATCCATCTGGTTCCCATTCCAGGCCCCTCCTCTCTATTGACAGCGTTGTGTGTCTCCGGTCTCCCAACAGATCGGTTTATTTTTGAAGGTTTTGTACCAAGAAAACCTGGAGTAAGGGAAAAGTTTTTTGAAAAACTCAAAAATGAGATAGGGACGATTATTGTCTTTGAAACCCAGCATCGGATTTTGAAGACCCTACGGGCCATCCAAAAGACCATGGGAAACCGTCAGATTGTTCTCACCCGGGAACTGACAAAAATTAATGAAGAAATCTTGCGGGGGAAGGTCGAAGAAATTTGTCAAACGTTAGAAGGAAAATCAATCAAAGGGGAAATTACATTGTTGATTCAGGGTCATCCTCAAAGGAAAAACAAACAGACTTCATTCGTTGACTCACTTTCTATTACCTAGGTATTAAGAATCTTCCTTTTGAATAACGATTCGATAGTAGTTACCAACTTTCTCTTTGGACAGCACTTGATGACCTTCATTCATGATACTTTTAGGAACGTTGTGAATTGGGTCTCCATCATCTAACAACACGGTTAAATGGAAGCCGGAGTCCAAGGTATCCAATTTCAGTTTGGTTTTGACAAAATTATAGGGACAGATTACCCCACGCAGATCTAATTCTTCCATTTCTCTCTACCTAGCACATTCTTTATTATCCTAGACGGTATGCATTGAAGATCTGGCTTTCAAATAAGAGAAAGAGCGTGCCGGTTTTATGACCGGCACGCTCTTTTTCAAACCCACTATACTCTTAATCGAAAGACTTTATTGAGTGGTACCTTTGTTCATGTTATTTCGATCAGAGCCATAGTCCGTGGCAATGGTCTTATCAGTCCTGGCATTGACCGTATCCGGTTGAGGGGCACATTGCCAGCAAGGAGCGGCACCAGTCGTCGCACCCACTGGACTGATGATCCCCGTCATCACATCACCTTGTTGAATGCCGCCTATAGGCACTCCTGTGTTACCAGCGGTCGCGGTGGAAATACCTCTGAAGTTGGTCATGTCTGTCCCTTGGCCAAACCCTCCAGCAAAGTCTGGATTGTCTGCACCACCCAACAATTGGTTTCCTTCTAAGACATAAATGGTTCGGACCATCTTCCGTCCCGTGGCAAATTTGTGAGTGGCGCTGGTTTCATCCTCAACGGCAACAGCGACATAATCATGAGAACCCACGGCTTTCACATTCTCCATGTTAGTGTCGGCATCAAAATAGAGGGTTTGCACGTTGAGACCACCTCTGAGTGTTTGCCGGTCATCATGGGAACTCCCCCCCATATCAATCATCAAATAGCCCATTGCGTTATTAACCGCAACGACTTCTCCTTGAATGGTTGAGGTCTTAAGGAAATTGTCGATGTACCGGCCCATGTCACCTGCATCCATTACCCGCGACCTATCGCCCACTCCTTGTGACTCACCAACTCCGGTCCCATACCCTACATGTTGCGGCGCACGCTCTTGCGCGAACGCGACGCTCATCGAGCTTGCAAGAATGATAGCTGCTCCGATAATCCCTACCTTCCGCATGTGGCTCCTCCTTGGAAACTGTGAGTGAATAATCAAAAAAACGAACTAAAAAATAGGTTTGGCTTTTTGTTCCTTTTATTCCTTGATTGGGGCACACACTATAGTCAAGGTGGGTGCCCCTGTCAAGTCAATTTTGTTCTTGATGTCAACACAGAAAATGACGAAATTTATCCTAGGTGATAAGTCTTAGTTTCCGCATTCTGATTACAAGGATTTCATAAATGGTGCCCGGAGGGAGGGTCGAACTCCCACTCTCGTGAAAGAACCGGATTTTGAGTCCGGCGCGTCTGCCAGTTCCGCCATCCGGGCCAATATTCAATTTCAATGAGTGATTCGATATCTACCATGAACCTGCAAAGAGGTCAAACAGGATCCGAATTTTCTATTCTTACCCTGCGTTGTTCTGAAAAACATTTATACGTGTTTGCGTTTTCGCTCTATTAACCAATTGATCCCAAGGCCAATTTTTCACCCCACTTGCGCAAGAGCGTTTCCTTAAGAAATTGATTCTCGGGAAAGGATAAATCCGGATCACGATGCAGTAATTCTCCGGCTACCTGCCTAGCCTTTGTTAGGAGAGACACATCTCTCGCCAAATCAGCAACACGGAAGGTGATTTCACCCCATTGTTTTACTCCTAAGATATGCCCCGGCCCTCGAATCTTCAAATCTTCTTCCGCCAAAACAAATCCATCGTCACATTGAGCAAACACGCCGAGCCGTCGCCTGGCAGTGGCTTGAGATACTTCTGCCGATGGAGAACTACGCTCCAGCCTCTGACGAACGCCGCGAGATGCTTCAACGGTTAAGGGCATTTGTTGATTGTAAAAGGGAATCTTTCCTAATGCATGAATGAGCAAGCAATGTCCTTGGTGTTGCCCTCGCCCAACCCGACCCCGTAGTTGATGAAGCTGTGCCAGCCCAAAACGTTCAGCATGCTCGATCAGCATCACGGTTGCATTATGGACATCTAAACCAACTTCGACGACTGTTGTGGCTACTAATATATCAATTTCTTTCTGTTGAAATTGGGACATCACCGTTTGTTTTTGGCGAGAGGGAAGACGCCCGTGCAACAAACCAACACGAAATGGTGAAAATTGCTCTCGCAAGCGCTCCGCAGCTTCAATAGCGGCTTGCAAGTCAACTTTTTCGGATGGCTCTACCAGAGGATAGACGACATAAGCTTGCCGCCCTGACTCCAACTCTTTTTGCAGGACTTGATGCGCTCGCGTTCGATTTTTTTCTCCAAACAACATCGTTTGGACAGGGGTTTTCCCAGGAGGAAATTCATCAATAACAGACACATCCAAATCGCCATACCACGTCATGGCCAAGGTTCGAGGAATCGGCGTTGCCGTCATGACTAAAACATCGGGTTGCCACGGAGCTTTTTCCCGCAAAGTAGCCCGTTGTAGCACCCCGAATTTATGTTGCTCATCCACGATGACTAATCCTAATTTGGCAAATTGGACATCAGGCTGCAACAAGGCATGCGTCCCCACCACCACATGCACGTCACCCGATTGGATGGCGGCCAGGATCTCAGCCCGTTCACGCCCGCCTTGGCCCCCTTTTAACAGCACACACGAAATATCAAGGGCATCAAAGAGTGGCTTCAAGGACCAATAATGTTGCTCACTCAACACTTCGGTCGGCGCCATCAAGGCAGCTTGATACCCCGAGCCGCAGGCCATGACCATGGCATGAAGCGCCACAACCGTCTTGCCGCATCCCACATCACCTTGCAGCAACCGATTCATACAGGTTGTTTGACTCATATCCTTCGCAATCTCTTGAATGACGCGATCCTGCGAGGCGGTCAATGGAAAAGGCAACACTTTCTTGAGCTGCTCCAACAAGACATTTTGCCTTGAAAACGCAATCCCAATAGTTGCCGTCATCTGACGATGCCGCTTCATGGCCAACGCCAGTTGCAGCAGCAACAATTCCTCAAATGCCAACCGCTGATGTTCCGGTGTGGCTTGTTGGTTTAAAAGGGATACGGATTGGTGTGGGTCGGGAGCATGCAAGACCGGTAGGGCCTCAAATATGGTGGGAAACCTTAGTTGCTCTCGTATGTCGACTGGCAAGATCTCTTGAAGTTGTTGAGCATAATGTTCAAAGATAGATTGCATGATCCGGCGTATCTGCTTAGAGCTCAGCCCATGGGTCTCATGATAAATCGGAACAATTCGGCCACCGGCACCATCCGAGGAATTCGCAACATCCAGGATTTCATACTCAGGGCCTCGCATGACAACCGGAGAAAAGCCATTCGGATTGGGACTTACGGTTCCAGTCAACAATACCGCTCCCCCTACGGCAAACGTTTTTTCCAAATAGGGTTGATTAAAAAACACACATTCAATTGCGCCTGTTTCATCACGAACCGTCATCGTCACTACCACGAGGCGACGGCGAGAGGTTGTATTGATCCGACAATGCTCTACAAGTCCCCTTATCGTAGCTTTCATTCCGGGGACGAGATTCCCGATGGGGAGGACTTCTAAACGATCATCGTAACGCCACGGCACAAACCAAAAGGCATCTTCGACATTCAGAACACCCAATTTTTCCAATAACCGAGCCCGGCGTGGTCCCACCCCTTTGGCAAATTGAATGGGAAGATTCCAAAGAGGAGACTGAGTCACCATGGCAAGGGAAGCAAGCGCGGACAACCAGTTGTGGAGACAAGGACGAGATTGTGAAGTTCTACGGTCGATCAAGCAACCATGTTAAGAGCCGATAAATTTAACCTAAATTAGCAGGCCGCTGCCCAACTTCTTTTATTTCCCGTAACTTGTGTGTACAATACCACTTGTGATAACACAGCAGGGATCAATATAAATCCTTCGAACAAATTTTTTAGGGAGCAGATCATGGCCTTTTCATGTGAAGTGTGCGGGAAACACCGGTTAGTAGGCAATAATGTCAGTCATGCGAATAATCGGACCAAACGGGTGTTCCGCCCCAACCTTCGTACGGTCCGGGCCCTTGTGAAAGGGGCAGCCAAAAGAATAAAAGTCTGTACGCGCTGCCTACGATCCGGATTTGTGCAAAAAGCCGTTTGAGAAACCTTCAACCATCCAACCGCAGGCCTTCCCAGGCCAACCGATTCTCCTCGTAACCGTTCTTGCCACTGGCCTTCCGTTCATTTATATCCTCTCGTGGTGCAGCTACCCTCTCTCACTCGCCTTCTTGCTGTCGGCCTGACCGAGCTGCTGCATCCACTGTGTTTGATCTGGACTGGCTGGCCTGAAACGTTTTGGCTCACCCAACTATTTGACTCTCACTTGATGAGGGTCTGTCCATGTTGCATATGATAACGTTTTAATATAGAATGTTATCATGATGATCCGAACACAAATCAGTCTCACCCGGGAGGAGTATCACGCCGCCAGGCAAGAAGCGAAACGTCTGGGAATCTCTCTCGCCAAGCTGCTACGGCGGTCTCTCCGCACGATCATTCCCGTTAATGGGGACAAGCCCTGGATGCGTTATGCAGGAATGGTTGAGTCCGGCGACCTAAAGTCCAGCCAGCATATCGACGAGATCATCTATGGCCACAAGCCCTGAGGCATATGTCGACACATCAGCCCTGATTGCTTTTCTAGATCGTTCAGATAGTTACCATCCCCTCTTTTGTCAACGCTTTGCCAATCCGCCAAGATTACTTACCACTCCCTTGGTCCTTGCTGAAGGCCATGCGTGGTTTTTGAGGAGATATGATCGAACCAGGGCCATTCAGTTTCTGGCAATGATTGAATCCATGGTCCCGTTAAAAGTGGCAGGGATCGGGCCAAGAGAGCAAAAAGCTGCGACAGACATTCTACGGAAGTTTTCTGATCAAGATCTCACGTTTACCGATGCCGTAGGCCTTCACCTGATGTCACACCTACAAATCAAGAGTTGTTGGTCAACAGATTTCCATTTAGGCCTGACAGGGATTCCGCTTATCATTCATGAGGCCTAACCTATTCAATGATAAGACTGATCTACTCAAAAGAAATGAGGTGTGAGAAGCCAGAGGGTAGAGCAAGCACGTTCTTTCTTTTTCACCAGGCCGCTTTCTGATTCTCTGTAGCCTCTCATCGTGCAATCAACCTCTCTCACTCGCCTTCTTGCTGTCGGCCTGACCGGGCTGCTGCATCCACTGTGTTTTCCAGACTTCGATCTGGGCTGGCTGGCCTGGGGGCTTCTAGTGCCACTGCACTGGGCTCTCACCGATGTAACCGCGGCCAAAGCCTTTCCCTACGGCTGGCTGACTGGTGCCATCGCCTTTGTCGGAACAATTCCTTGGGTCATCACCGCCATGAATCAGTATGGGCAAGTGCCGTATGCCGTGAGTGTCCTTTTGATGCTCCTACTCGCCATCTATCTCGGTCTTTTTTGGGGTATCTACGCCTGGGGTTACGTGACCTTTCAACACCAATTCCCTGGCTGGCTATGGCTGGGAGCACCTTCCTTGTGGGTCTCATTAGAATATCTCCGCACCTATGCCTTAAGCGGATTTCCTTGGACTCTGCTTGGATATTCACAATATCAATGGCTACCTGTCATCCAAGTTTCCGACATTGCCGGCGTGTATGGTGTGTCCTTTATCGTTGTCATGGGCAATGTCTTTCTTACATCAATGTTGAGGTGGATGTGGCAGACGTGGTGTCGGAAAAAAGACGGAGTGGTTTCTTTCCCTTGGCAACCAGTTTCGACCTTTTTAATAATTTTAATTGTCTCCCTCGCCTATGGCCATTGGCAGATCAATCAGCAAACCATGTTGGATCGATCAGCCAGATCCTTGTCCATCGGTCTCGTTCAACCCAATATTACCCAAGACAAGAAATGGGATAAGACCTACATAGACGAAACTCTCAGGCGCTATATCACCCTCAGTCGACAAGCAGGTCAAAACCTTGACCTGCTTATTTGGCCGGAAGCCGCGACACCATTTTTCTTTGAGAAAGAACTGGATTACCAGAAAATCATTCTGACTATTCTTCGAGACAGCCAAAGCCCCTTGCTCTTTGGAAGTCCCACCCTTCGCTTTGAACCGGACGGAAGCCCATATTTGCTCAATAGCGCTTATATGTTGTCTCCGGAAAAATTGTTGACCGGACGTTATGACAAGCGCCATCTGGTGCCCTTTGGCGAATACATTCCCTTAAAATCATTGTTGTTCTTTCTGGAAAAACTTGTAGTCGGCATTGGCGATTTCAAGCCTGGGCATGGCCCCATGACCCTGCACCTTCCCGATCAACCTTCCGAGTCGCATGCTACATTTGGTGTCCCCATTTGTTTCGAAATCATATTTCCCGATCTCGTACGACAAATGACCAAGGAAGGCGCTAACTTTCTCGTCACCCTTACCAATGACGCCTGGTTCGGCGACTCGGCGGCACCCTATCAACATTTTTCCATGGCGGTATTTCGTGCCGTTGAAAATCACCGGGCCTTCGCACGTGCGGCCAACACCGGCATTTCCGGATTTATCGGTCCGGATGGTCGCATTCTGGCAAAGACACCGATTTTTTCCCAACAGACTGTGACAGGCACCATCCCTCTCCGCACATCAACATCCACATTTTATACGCAGTATGGGGATGTCTTTAGTTGGAGTTGTGTTATACTGACGGGATTCTTTTTGATAGCCGGTCGAAGGAAGACATCTCCACCAAAAAGAACGTAGCATTGCTTTACACTAGACGTAACGAGAGGAACGCCACACATGCTCGAAGACATTCGCCCTCGCATGGACAAAATTAACGGCCATATCATAGATTTCCGGAGGTATCTTTGACCTCCCTCGTCTGACATCCGAACTCGACGAAATCCAGCAGGAGACCTCCCAGCCAGACTTTTGGAATGATCCCGCCCATGCGGCAAAGGTAGGACGACGACAAGCTGAGCTTGAAAGTCAGCTCCACCGCCAACAACTCCTGGAACAACAACGGGATGATCTGCTTGCCATTCTTGATCTGCTTGGGCAACAGGAAGACCCGGAATTGGAAGCCGAATGGAAAACCGGCATTCAAGCAATTGAAAGCTCCCTGGAAACATGGCGGCTGGAGAAGCTCTTATCCGACGAACATGATCGCAATAACGCGATTCTTAGCATCAACCCGGGCGCTGGTGGAACCGAGTCGCAAGACTGGGCCCAGATGCTGATGCGCATGTATGTCCGATGGGCACAAGAACGCAACTACAAGGTGGACACGATTGATTTACAGCCCGGCGATGAGGCCGGCATCAAAAGCGCGACCTTAGGCATTACGGGACCACTGGCCTATGGCTATTTACGATCGGAAGCTGGCGTCCATCGTCTCGTCCGGATTTCGCCATTTGATGCGAACAAACGTCGGCATACCTCCTTTGTGGCCGTGGGGGTGTACCCGGAGTTGGATGATGAAATTGAAATTGCCATTGATGATAAGGATCTGAGAATCGACACCTTCCGGGCTGGCGGCGCAGGAGGGCAAAACGTCAACAAAGTCGAAACGGCCATTCGCATGACCCACCTCCCCACGGGCATCGTCGTCCAATGCCAGAACGAACGCTCGCAATTGCAAAATCGTATCGGGGCCATGCGAGTGATGAAAGCGAAATTGTATGAATTAGAGCAGCAAAAGAAAGACGCCGAGTTTCAAAATATCATTGGCGAAAAAAAGGATATTTCCTGGGGGAGTCAGATCAGATCCTATGTCTTTCAACCCTATCAAATGGTAAAAGATCACCGAACCAATCATGAGTCCGGCAATCTTGCCTCAGTCATGGATGGCGCACTCGATCCTTTTATTGAAGCCTATCTCACTATGAAAGCTTCAAAAAACATTCATCAATCGACCCTATAAGAGCAAAGAATTTTGGGGCTTCTGGCATCTAGCACTCTCTAGGCCATGTTAAGGTGACCATTATCCGGTATTTCCTCCACCCTACAACCTCGTACGTCCCTTCCTGTTCACCTCACACCAAATGATACGGTATGGATGAATTAAACGAACAACAACAGCAACGGTTAGACAAACTTCGCGTACTTGAAGACAAAGGCCTTCGGCCCTTTGGCACAAGCTTTTCGACCACTCACACCTTCGAAACAATTTTGCAGACCTATGCATCGTTGCCAAAGGAAGAATTAGAAACCACGCCTATTTCATGCCAGGTTGCTGGGCGCATTATCGCAATGCGCCGCTTTGGCAAAGCGGCATTTGCAGGGTTGCAGGAAGAAGGCCATCGGCTACAAGTCTATCTAAAAAAAGACCTGCTTGGAGACCAAACATATGAAATCTGCCAATCCTTGGACTTGGGTGATTGGATTGGCGTGGAAGGCCGGCTCTTCCGGACGAAGACCAACGAACTCACGGTCGAAGTTCAATCACTGACTTTTCTCACAAAAGGCCTACGACCGCTTCCGGAAAAATGGCATGGGCTGACGGATATCGAAACCCGCTATCGCCAACGATATGTGGACCTGATTGCCAATCCTACGGTTCATCAGGTGTTTCGCACCCGCAGTCGCATTATCTCGACCATCCGAACCTTTTTGACCGAACGGGGATTTCTTGAAGTGGAAACGCCCATGATGCACCCTATTCCCGGGGGCGCCATAGCCCGCCCCTTCGTGACTCACCACAACACCTTGGATGTAGACTTGTATTTACGCGTTGCCCCGGAACTCTATCTCAAACGCCTCATCGTTGGCGGATTTCGACGGGTTTTCGAAATCAATCGCAATTTCCGAAATGAAGGTATTTCCACCATTCATAATCCGGAATTTACAATGCTGGAATTTTATCAGGCCTATGCCGATTATCATGATCTGATGGACCTCACCGAACAATTGTTCCATCAACTAAGTGTGGAGGTCTGCGGCAACGCAACAGTGGATTACCAGGGGCAACAGATCAATCTGGCTCCCCCCTGGACACGTCTCTCCTACTTTGACTCCCTTGTGGAAGTCGGAAAGTTGGACAAGGCAGTTCTTTCCGATCACCATCAAGCGATACAGGCGGCGAAGACATTGGGAGTGGCCGTGTCACCCAAGGCCAGCCATGTCGATCTTCTCGTTAGTCTCTTTGAAGAAACAGTAGAACCTACCCTTATTCAACCTACATTTATTACGGATTTTCCGCTTGAAATTTCTCCGTTGGCTCGCAAAAAAGAATCTAATCCCGCCCTTACCGATAGATTTGAACTGTTCATCGGTGGGCGGGAAATCGCCAACGGCTTTTCCGAATTGAACGACCCTATCGACCAACGTCAACGATTTGAGGCCCAAGTAGCCCTCCGTGACGCAGGCGATGAAGAGGCTCATTACCTAGATGAAGATTTCGTTCGCGCACTGGAATATGGCATGCCACCTACAGCCGGGGAAGGCATCGGCATTGACCGCTTGGTGATGCTGTTGACAAACCAAGCCTCCATCCGTGATGTCATCCTCTTTCCTCAATTGCGACCGGACCACGCCTCGTGACCTTGCCCTATGAAATGATCATTGGCCTGCGGTATTTGCGGGCCAAACGCCGACAACGCACGATCTCGCTCAACACCTTCATCTCCATCACTGGAATTACCTTAGGCGTGGCGGCCCTGATTGGCACTCTGGGCATCATGACCGGATTCAAGGAAGATCTCCAGGCCAAAATTCTCGGCACCACCGCCCATATCATCGTGCAGGAACGCGGAACCAATGACATGAAAAATTATGGCGAGGTCCTTCAACAAATTGAAGCCGTTCCCGACGTGGTAGCCGCAGCACCGTTCATTTTCAAACAAGTCCTTATCTCTTCTAAAAGCAGTGTGCAAGGGGTGATTTTGCGAGGGATTCAATCCGAACAAGAGGCCAAAGTCACGGACTTACAAGACAATATGAAATTCGGCGATTTAGCGGGTTTACAAGATCCGTCATTCGTGCGACCCGAACAGGGCCGACCACTTTCCGGGAAAACATCTGTGCCACCGGCGAATCGTCCAGGCATTATTCTCGGCCAAGAACTGTCAATGCGACTGGGTGTGTTTATCGGTGATTCGATCAACGTGGTCTCCCCTGTCGGTCCGATCAAATCGTTCACGATGACCCCGAAAATTCGGCCCTTTACGGTAGTGGGTATCTTCGAATCGGGCATGTTTGAATATGATTCCTCTCTCTCCTACATCAGCTTAGAAGAAGCCCAAAAATTCTTTGGACTTGACGATTCCGTAACCGGTATTCAAGTAAAAGTGAATGATGTCTTTTTAGCACAAGAAATTGGCCAACGCCTGGAAACCGCACTCGGTTTGGACTTCATGGCACGAGATTGGATGCAGCTCAATCGTAATTTATTTTCCGCCTTAAAATTAGAAAAAACCATGATGTTCCTGCTCTTGGTGTTAATCACGTTTGTGGCATCCTTCAATATCGTCGGCACCCTAACGATGATTGTGAACGAAAAACAACGGGAGATCGCTATCCTCAAAGCCATGGGTGCAACCCCGCGATCGATCATGCGAATTTTCATGCTCAACGGAGTGGTTATTGGATTGGTCGGAACCAGCATCGGAGTCCCTTTAGGCTATTCGTTCTTATGGCTTATCCAAAACTATTGGACCTTCGATGCATCGGTCTACTATATTTCCCGCATTCCGGTTCACATTCTTCCATTAGATGTGGTGTTAGTGGCCACTTCAGCGATTCTCATCAGTTTCGCTGCCACGTTTTATCCCTCATGGCAAGCCGCCAAGTTAGATCCCGTCAGCGCTCTTCGTTATGAATGACACTGATGCTCCTCAATCGGCAGAACCAACTCCGTTGGTTCAGGTCGACAATCTTCAGCGGTCATTCCAAATGGGCAACCAAACCGTGCATGTCCTCAATGGCATTACGATGACCATTCAGCGAGCGGAAATGGTGGCCATCATCGGGGCTTCAGGAGCCGGGAAAAGTACCCTACTGCATATCCTGGGAACCTTGGATCGCCCGACAAACGGAGAAGTGCTATTTGAAGGGAAAAATATGTTCAAAGCCAGTGAAATAGCTCTGGCCGCTTTTCGTAATCAACGAATCGGTTTTGTATTTCAGTTTCATCATCTTCTTCCTGAATTCACCGCACTGGAAAATGCGTACATGCCTGCACTCATCCAAAAAATCCCCAAGGCCATGGCCATTGAAGCGGCAACGTCATTGTTATCCGAAGTGGGATTATCACATCGCTTACATCATAAGCCCGGAGAATTATCAGGAGGAGAGCAACAACGCGTTGCGGTAGCCCGCGCACTGATCCGTCAACCTGACCTGGTCCTGGCGGACGAACCCACAGGCAATCTGGATACACACACAGGGGAAGAACTGTTCAACGTATTACGAAAGTTAAATGAGATTCATGGGACCGCGTTTATCCTGGTTACCCACAATGAAAAACTGTCCCATCAAACAGATCGCCTCATCCATCTGCAAGACGGCCAAATCCTCGAAGACCGCTGCTTAAAAGACGTAAAAAGTGAGACATAAAAAGTAAGGGTTCGCGCAACAACAACTTCCCAGAATTCGCGCTCAAATTGGGGACAGATGGGGTCGACCTGAGGGAGCACAACCGCAAGCGTAGGCAGGCCTACGTTGAGGATGGTGTGAGTGAAGATCGGCCCAAGATGACCTGAAGATGGGATGTGAAAATGGGAAGTTATTGTTGCGCGAACCCTAAAGAGTCCCGACAAAGACGGGAACCCGAATGAGGGGGAAAGACCTAAAGACTTCTCTTTTCACTTCTTACTTTTCACTTTTTCCTTATGGGGAGGCAGTGATTGGGGAGGCAGTGATACGGCCTTTGATCTCATCAAACGTTGCCTTAGGAATCACATTTTTGGCCACCAATTCCCCACGCAAACGATACGGGCGGTTGGACACCAATTCTTCGGCCATTGCCCGGCTCAACCCCAGCGTTAAGACCAGATCGCTGACTGAGGCCTTATTGATATTTACCAAATTGGTGGCAACTTTTGGAAGCACGGGTGGAATGGCAATTTTTGGTGTTTTAGGCTTGGAAGGCATCGCCACCTTCAATGGCCCAGTAGTCGAGGGTTTCGCCTTGGAGGCCACGACATCAGAAGAGGTTGGCTTTGAGGATATCCCCCCTCTCGTTGTCCCTTGCATGCTGGATTTCTGAGAGCCTTTGAGTTCTTTTTTATATCGCAATACGGTCTTTTTGAGCGCGGTATTTTGTGACTTCACTTTTAGATACTGTGCGGAAATTGCACGTAACTTCGAACGCAGTTGAGTCTTTTCCTGATCCAGTTCACGTTCACGCGTTTCAAGCAAAGTATGTTCGTTTTTTCGCCCTTCCTTGATGCGTTGCACTTCTGTGGTCATCACCTCCAAATCGGTGGAAATTTTTTCGTTGAGCCCTTTGAGATTTCGAATTTGTTCCTCAAGAGCTTCCTGATGCATTCTGCCCTTTTCCAACTGAACCTTAGCCGATTCCATATCGGATACGGCCCCGTCATATTTGCTCTTCGACACCATGCAACCCGATAGACCTATTATGAGCATCAAGGCAATCGCTACCCACCGTGTCATATCCACCTCCTCATCCCTGCGAATAAAAATATTCATCCCGGAAAATCCCGCCCGTTGTCCATTGCAATTCCCTACAAATGGTTATATGGAGGATGTATTGCATCCGTCAGGTTATGTCAAGCCAACAGATGGCGTAAAACGTCAGGCACGCGAGGAAACAGGAGTGCTACTTTCTCTGCATACCCGGTTGACACCACTAACCACGAGGGATTGTATTGAATGTACGTATGCGGGAATCCCCGAGGACTAGTGGAGAATGGCTCAAGCGTTTTCCGGACGAGGCATCCTGCCGTGATTATTTGGAAAAGATCCGGTGGCCCAGTGGAGTCCAATGTCCTCGCTGTCAGTCGATGCGTCTGTGGAGGAGAAGGAACCGCCCCGTTCTCAAGTGCGCTGATTGCGATTTCCAAATTTCTATCTTGGCCGGAACAATTTTCCAAGACACCAAAATTTCCCTGGACATTTGGTTCCAAGCTATCTGGTGGCTCACGAATCAAAAAACGGGTATCAGTGCGATTGGCTTACAGCGGGCTGTGGGAATGAAGCGCCACGAAACGGCATGGAGAATATTGCACAAACTACGCATAGCCATGGTTCGCCCCCATCAGGATCGTTTGACTGGAGCAATAGAGGTCGATGAAGTGTTCCTCGGTGGGGAAAACAATAAGCAGCTTATCGGAGTTGCTGCGCAAATTGCTGGCAAGAAAACAGGCAGAATCCGCATGGAGAAAATTACTGATCGATCAGGCCCTGTCCTACAGGGCTTTGTCGCAAAATACATCAATCCAGGAAGCACCGTCGTCACCGATGGACTGAATAGTTATTGTGGGGTCAGGAATCAGGGCTCTATTCATCAGCCCATGAAAAAGCCATATTCTTGGGAAGAAAACGGGGGCGATGCCGATGAACTATTGCCGCGCGTTCACCGGGTTGCCTCGCTCCTCAAGCACTGGTACTACGGAACCTATCACGGCAGAATTGATCCGATGAACCTGGATACCTATCTCAATGAATTCACGTTTCGATTGAACAGACGCACCTCCACTTCGAGGGGCCTGCTTTTTTACCGTGTCCTTGAAAATGCCGTTGCCAAAGATCCTCGCCCCTATGCGCCCAAAAAGATGAGCGAAGATACTCCCCATTGTATGTAGTGGCGTCAACCGGGTATGCAGGCTACTTTCTGCTCACTACTTACTCCTTACTTTTCACTTTTTACCGCTCTACATACCATTGAGGCCGCCGATCCTTCAGTAAATCATTATACGGATTGATGCGTTTGTCACGAGCCTGCGTCACATCGATTTCGTACATAAACAACTCCGGTTCCTTTTGTGACGCCCGATGTAAAATCTTTCCATTTGGATCCACGATTTCACTGAGCCCAATGAATGGTAAGACCGGTTTACTCCCTCGTTGTTCACGGCCAATTCGATTAGCAGTAATGGCAAATACATGGTTTTCCAGGCACCGGGTCACCATGGCATCGGGGCAGTAAGGTAACACCAGATTACTGGGGTGACAGAGAATATCAGCACCCTTAAGGGCTAAGGTTCTTGCAGCCTCCGGATAAAACCAATCGAAGCAAACCAAGAGCCCGATTTTGGCCATGCCAATGTCCCACACGGGAAACCCCGTATTACCAGGAGAAAACCAGAGGGTCTCCTCAAAAAATAAATGCGTTTTGCGATAAGTCCCAATATACCCTTGCGGGCCGATTAGGATGGCGGAATTATACAAGCAATCTCGGTCACGCTCCGCCAATCCCACCACAACATACAGGGAACGTCCTCGAATCACCTGTGTCAGCCGTTGGCAGGTCATCCCCGATGGAACGTCTTCTGCCAACTCCCAGGCTTCCTCTGTCGAAAGAAATTGATACCCCGACAGGGCCAGTTCGGGGAGGACCAAGAGATGACCTTGGAAAGTAGCGATGGCTTCTAGGAGAGTTTCCAGATTGCGTTGGATTTCCCCAAACTTCGGGGTAAATTGAAAAAATCCTACATTCATGGTTACACCCAGCTTCATTCACAAAAAAAAGCGGGTAGAGTTCCCTCCACCCGCTTTTCTCAGAATGTTTATTGCGAATAATTAATGAGCCTCTTTCAGATGCATCACAGCACTCTTGGCATGCTTAGTCCCAATTTCGGCATGACCTTTTTTGCCATGATTAATGGCTTCCATTAACTCATGCACCCCCTCATCCAAATGAGGATTTGTGACCTCTTTTTGAGCGGCTTGGGCATGCATCAACGCCTCCTCAGCATGCTCCACCAACGCGTCAGCATGGCCCTGGTCGCCATGCTCGACAGCGCCTTCCGCATGGGCTATGGCCTCAGCCACATGAGGATTCATATCAGCCATTTTATGATTCTCATCAGCCATGGCCACGGATCCCCACGTTCCTACTGTGAGTAAAGCTAAAATACCCAACAAACCCATTCCCTTAACCAACAAACGAATACTCATCCCTGACCTCCTTATAATTATGGTAAAAATCCACACACCCCAGTTGGTATCCTCTCATGTCGTTCGAACAAGATCAAGATGGCTTCTTCTGCTCGAGATTCGTCACCTTGTGTAATAGCTTGACATCTTTCTCCACCGGTGCGGCAAAATCCCGCGACCATTCCCACCACGAACCGGGATACGTTTTCACCTGGTCATATCCCACATAGCGCAGCAGACAATACACCCAGGCTGCTCTGACGCCTCCAAGACAATAGGTCACAATTTCTTGGTCTTCACGCAGACCATGGTCTTCAAAGATATTTCTCACCTGTTCGCGAGGTTTGACGGTCGCATCCGGCTGTAAAAACTGATTCCAGGAGATATTCATGGCCGAGGGAATATGCCCGGCCCGTGGCAAACCATCAATCTCCTTTCCAGCATATTCTTCGACGCTTCGGGCATCCAGGATAACTGTATTGGGATGTTGTCCTCTCACCAATTTCTTTAACGCGTCTTTATTGATAATGAGGTCTGGATGTGCGTTCACCGAAAAATCACCCGTTGGCAGTTTCACAATCTCATGTTCAAACCGCCGTTGTTCCGCAACCCATTTCACCCAGCCGCCATCTAAAATACGGACGCTGGGATGTCCCAAATATTGCAGCATCCAAAACATCCGCCCTTCATCGCCCCAGTTATCGAACGGATTGGAATAAATCACCACATCACTGGCCTGGTTAAGACCCAATGTCCGAAGCCGCTGTTCCAGCTGTGACAAATCCGGATTCAACACACCCTTGGCCACGGAAGCAGGGTCGCTGTATTCATGCCAGGTACTATGCACTGCGCCTGGGATGTGGGAACTGTAGGCCGCAGCCCCACGGACATCAATGAGCACGAAGTCTTCGCGTCCCAAATTTTGAGACAAGGTTTCGGTATCAATAAATAAGTTTTGCATCGCCGTCATAACTCGTTATCCCTTTGATGAATGAAGTGAAGACATCCCTGTCAGGTGATCAGAAGAATCGTTCTGAGAGGGTAGCGCACAACCTACTCGCGGATCGATCTCTTGGTTTTCTAACGCCGCAGATAATGTCGGACCTAATGGAAACTCTCGTTCATAGATTGTAAACACATAAGGATCATCGGCCGTCAGACTGTATTCATCCCTTAGCATCAGATGTTGATCATCGGTCAAGATATGATACCGAATTCGTGCCTGAATGCTCCACCCTTTTCCACCTTGAGGGACTTCATATTCAAACGTATAATCCCGGCTGGCCAAGGGTAAAAGACGGTTATCATACACCTCAACAATGACCGGTTGCCAGAGAATCCAACGCCCCATCGTATCCGATTGTTGCTGTACCACGGTTCCCTGAGAATCGCGCACTTCAAATTCGACCGTGAAATGCCGATCAGGATCCCCGGTTGGGATTTTATGTCCCGCCCCCGCATTAATAAGCGTGAGCGTCAAGGTCACCTCCTCACCCGGTTGCGGCGCGGGAGGATCAGCCTGAACCTGCACCGCCACCGCCTGCTTAATCATATCGGGATCATGGCCGCCTCGCCAGAGATGCCGACGGCCAAACCGAATCGGACCATTCTTGGCGACGGGCCGCAACACATCCGGCATATGACAATTCTGACATATGAGGCCTTTCTCCTTCATGAAGAACTCCCCTTCATACTCATTGAATGTCCCGCAAGGCCCGCCTGCATAAAACTGCGTGGGACCAGAAACCACACTATGACAACGATAACAAACTTTCGTCGTCCGGAAAGAAGGATCGAATTGCGTCGGATGCGGAGCCACGGAGTCATCGTAGGGACCCAAAACCATCCCATCCCGAACATGGCACGCCGCACAGGTGACTCCTTCCTGTTGATACTCTGGATCGTATCGATAATTAGGAATCTCAAAAGCCTTCTCCACGCGTCCACGCGGAATATCCTGAACGAGAGTGGGCTGCTGATTTTCCAAAGGCGTATGGCAATTCAAACACACCCAAATATTCTTATCCCTTTTCCAATACGCCTGAAAAAACGGATCATGAAACGCCTGGGCATGAATGCTCGACTTCCATTCTTGATAAATTTCCTCATGGCACCGGCCGCATTCCTCGGCTTTCAAGCTCTGCAGCCCTACCGGAACCTGCTGATAGGGAATGGCATGGGCATAATCATCACGCAATCCAAAAATAACGACAGGACGAATTTCCGTATAGAACACATAGATGCCGACCCCCGCCAACAAAAAAAGAAAGAGCCAGACTTGCACACGCCACGTTCGTTTAGGTTTCATGCCGTTAACTATCCAGTAGCGCCCTGATATGCTGATCGACCGATCCAGCCAGAGCTTGTAGGTGATACCCGCCCTCTAAACACGCAAGGATTTTTCCACCAGAATAATTTCCCGCGATTGATGCGACAATGCCCGTTAACTCTGAATACCCCTGCTCCGTCAAATCCATACTCGCCAGAGGATCATCTTGATGAGCATCAAATCCTGCCGAAATAAGCACGAATTCCGGCTGAAAGGCGTCGGCTGCCGGGACAAGGACTTTCTGGAAAATCTCCCGATACTCGTCGTCTCCTTGTCCTCCTGAAAGAGGGACATTGATCGTCAACCCCTTGCCCTCGCCTTCCCCCGTCTCCCTGGCCTGTCCCGTTCCAGGATAATAAGGAAATTGGTGTGTGCTAAAAAACAACACGGATGCGTCATCGTAAAACGCATGTTGGGTGCCGTTCCCATGATGCACGTCCCAATCCACAATCAGCACACGTTTCAACCCATAGTGCCCTTGAATATAGCGGGCAACGATGGCCACCGTATTAAAAAAACAAAACCCCATCGCCCGATCCGCCTCGGCATGGTGTCCTGGGGGGCGAACAGCGCAAAATGCTTGATCAATTTCGTCATTCATCATGGCATCGACGGCAGCAAGAGCTCCGCCAGTCGCAAGATAGGCCGCATCTAACGTGCCCGGCGACATCGACGTATCGGGATCCAGTGACGCATAGCCCATCACGGGAGAACGACGCTCAAGACTATCGACATATGACGAGCGGTGGATGAGTTCAATCCATTGCCGCTCGGCCCGTCGTGGTAGGACATGCTGTAAACGAGACCACGTGCCCGAGGCTTGCAATTGCGTACAAATGGCTCGAAGCCGCTCAGGAGATTCAGGATGACTACGACCCATTTCATGGCCCAAATACTTGGGATCATACACAAAGCCGACGCGTCCCATAATTAACGATTCCCAGGCTTGAAGATCAACACTCGAATGGGGGAGATAATCAACGAACACTCGACTTTTTTTGACTCATCTCAGGAAGGAAAATCGTGGAAAATCTTACCATAGACTCCTTTTCTTAGACAACGCATTGAGGCACATGATAGGGTTGTTGTCCTTTGCCGTCCCAAAATTACTTGACGCACGAAAATTATCTACTATGGCTAACCCAAAAATCGAACAATTTAAAAAAATTCTACAGTTAGACTCCAAGGACGAAACCCTCTGGTTCGGTTTAGGGAAAGCCTATATGGGTGACAAAAATTGGGCTGAAGCGATACCTGCGTTAGAGCAATGCATTCAAGTCAGACCCAATTATTCTGCGGCGTACTTTGCTCTAGCACAATCGCTTCAACAAGCAAGCAACGTTGAAAAATGTCGATCCATTTGCGCAGAAGGCATTACCGTCGCGACCACCAATGGCGACTTACTCGTAATCAAAAATCTTGAAGAACTCCGCAATTCCCTCCCCTCATAATTCCTCATCAATAGGGGTCAGACTCGACTTATCAAAACGATTTTTGCTATGATATTTAGCGTAAAATCCAAACTGCGCAGAAGGAGCAATTATGGCACGGTTACCTCGTTTTTTTGTCCCTGGCGTTCCCCTCCATGTGATTCAACGAGGGAACAATCGTGAAGCGCTGTTTCGTCATATCACCGATTATCAGGTCTATCTCGATTGGCTGCAGGAAGCCTCCCAAATGCATGAATGTGCCATCCATGCCTATGTTCTGATGACCAACCATGTGCATCTCCTGGTCACTCCGACCCATGAAGATAGTTTGCCGAGGACTTTTCAATCCTTAGGCCGACGTTATGTCCAGTATTTCAATGCAACCCATCAGCGCACCGGAACGCTATGGGAAGGGCGGTATCGAGCCACACTGATAGAAAGTGAAACCTATCTATTAACCTGTTGTCGGTATATTGAACTTAATCCCGTTCGCGCCGAAATGGTGAGACATCCTCGCGACTACCGATGGTCAAGTTATCCTTATCATGCTGGTGGAAAATCTAACCCTCTCCTGACACCCCACGGCCTCTACCAACGATTGGGCGGCACAGCGGCAGCACGGCAGCAAGCCTATCGAGCCCTCTTCCGCTACCATCTGAGTGGAGAAACACTAGACGCCATCCGGGAGGCAACCAATAAAGCTTGGGTCTTAGGGAGTGACAAGTTCAAAGATCGCTTGGCCAAGAAATTAGAGCGCCGCGTCTCGCCCTTGCCTCGAGGTCGACCCTCTTCAGAGAGAGATTAATAAATCCCAGTCGGCACCGTAGGGAGGAAGCAAAATCTTGATAGCCGTATTGATTATTCCTGTTAGTCTTTAGCAGGAATCTCTCTTCTTGTAGATGCAGAATAAAGATGCCTGCCAAATACGGTAGGTATGACGATAAGTACATTCTCTACCGTTGCTGCCCACGCTTCACTACCCACGCTACTTCAGCCACTCGCTTGCCCAAAGCCCTGGCAGCCGCCTTTTCTGTTTCATCAATGCCGGGGCTGTCGCCTTCCGTCGTGGCCGATGCGCCAAAGGCTCCGCCATCGCTCACCACGATCATCTGATTCCCCAGCATCGCGGCTAGAATGGTCAACATGGTCACTTCTTTCCCACTGGAGACTTGTCCACCCGTCGCAAAAGCCGCCCCCACTTTATTCCGCATTTTGAATTCCGGAAAGACCCCAAATTCAAATTGCCACCGATCAAAAAAGGTTTTGACTTCTCCCGACATGTTCGACCAATACACCGGCGACCCCACAACTAAGGCGTCACTGCCGAATAACAGATCCGCCGTCACTTCTCCCACCTTCTGCAGCAACACACGTGTGCCAGGAACAGTCTGGGCTCCTGCCACCACGCTCTTGGCCATGATTTCCGTATTGCCGGACAAGGAATGGTAGGCCACCAGAACCTGGATGGTGTCCGGCTGAGATTGAACCTGTGCGACGACATGGGAACACCCAAGACACAGAAAGACGACTCCGAGCAGAAGACGCACAACAGATTGAGCAATCATCAGATTTTGGGAAATAGTGTCAGGGAGGAAAGAGCGTACCGACTGATAACCTCAGAAAAGAATTAATGAAACATGCCGAATTAAAGAGTTACCGACGCTCGATTTCCTCATCTATCTGCTCTTCTACGGACACATGCGTCAGGGCTCCTCGGTAATCGCACTTATGACACCGCACCCGAAA
Source organism: Nitrospirota bacterium (assembly GCA_003228495.1). Lineage (GTDB taxonomy): Bacteria > Nitrospirota > Nitrospiria > Nitrospirales > UBA8639 > Nitrospira_E. The sequence goes on along the minus strand of QIDY01000043.1, from coordinate 12,990 downwards.
TTCCTCCAGCCACTTCTCTTGCACAAAATGTTGACAGCATTTGGGGCACGCAAACACCCCCTTCACATAATGCACCTGTTTCCGATATTTCATCAAAAGCCCCCTCTAAAAATAGAATAAGTATCAGCGGCTAGCCTGCCACAGCCCTTTTCCGTTTTGCAACTTTGGGTTCACCTATACGAACTTTTTCCCATCAGGAACCGGCATCTTTCACTTGTTTACGTTGTTTCCTAGGGAAAAAGTGGTCGTGGATTTTTTTGAGGCGGGTGTGCTCGACATGGGTATAGATTTGGGTCGTGGCAATACTGGCATGGCCCAACATCATTTGAACGGACCGAAGATCCGCCCCATGATCCAACAAATGAGTGGCAAACGAATGCCGGAGCATGTGCGGTGAGATGGGTTTGGTAATCCCGGCTCGAATCGTGCGATCCTTGAGAATTTTCCAAAAACATTGCCGGCTCATGGCCCGGCCCAACCGGGTAAGAAACAACGCCGAAGACGTTCGCTTTTTGACAAAAGCCGGGCGTGCGGACTGAAGGTATTCCAAAACCAGTTCGCGTGCCTTATCCCCGATAGGCACAATTCGCTGCTTGTCGCGCTTGCCGGTCGCCTGAAGGAACCCCACTTCCAGGTTGAGATGCGCCAGTTCTAAATTAACCAACTCCGAAACACGAAGACCCGTGGCATATAACAATTCCACCATGGCGGCATCCCGCCGGTCTTCGCGATGATCCATGATTGCCAAATTGAGCAATCGCGTGACTTCCGTTTCGGACAAGAGTTTTGGGAGTTGCACCCATTGCTTCGGTGTCCCTTTTAATATCCCCTCCAATGCACCTTTTCCCTGATTGAGTGCCATGTGCTTAGAGAAACCCCGGACTGCCGCCAGACAGCGGGCAATCGATGAGGAGGATAAGCCTGCAGTTTTTAGGCTGCCGAGAAATTGGACCCATAACGGTTTGGTCAGTGATTGAAGATCAGTGAGGCCTTCCTGTTGAAAAAAATCGCCGAGTTTCCGCAAATCCCGGCGATAGGCTCCCAAGGTATTGGCCGCACAGCCACTTTCCACTTGCAACATCATCAGGTATTCGTCCATTAAATCTTGCATAGAATCCTTGGCACTACGATTTTCCATGGATCACATCGAGGAGTCTTTCATTCAACTCCTTTTTCACTTGACAGAATTTCTCGTGTTCTCCTATTTAGGTAAGCACACTTCCTGATATAATAAACTGAATTTCCTGCATATTCATCTCAATCCTGCACAAAATTTCTTGATAGACGTATCTGACACGTGTTCGATTTTTCCTTTCCCAACTCCCATTCTATGATGTCTTTGTCACCAAACCGGGCTTACAGGATTTTTTTCGTTAGGATTTCCTTTGTCATCCACTTGGGAGTTTTTTCCCTATTTCTTCTCGCTCATCCTTCGTTTGGGACCGTTTCCCCAGGCCATACAACATTGGAGCAGGCCAAGGCTCAATGGGAAGCAGGGCAAACAACCCAAGCATTAGAAACGGTGGAAGAACTCATCGACTCTCTGCCACCGCCTGAGGTGCTCCAACAAGCCTATTTCCTGCAAGCAACGATTCTCAAACACGATGCCCAGATTAAGGAAGCCCTCAGCGTACTGAGACAGCTACTCGAAGAATTCCCCTTTTCAACAGTCACGAACCCTGCCCGAGTCTTAATGGCCGAATTGTTCGTCCATAATCAGGAATATTCCCAGGCCCTCATACAATTATATCAAACATTGGATTATGCCACTGATCTGGAACTGCGCCAGACACTTTTCCAACGCATTCGTCAAGCCGAACTCGACGACGGAAATCCCCTCGGCGCAGTGAAAGCCGCACTCAATGAAATGATGCTTGTCGAGCCCAGCGAACGATTGGAATTAGAACAAGTCACCCAAACCCTGATTTTGCAGCAGTTGGACGAAGCGGCTCTCCAAGAACTCATGGAGGAATACGCCAATAGATATCCCGGGGATTTGGCAACAATCCGTCTCATTGAACTACACACGGCGCGTGGAGATGAAGTCTTGGCCGAACGGGATATCCGTGGATTTCTCAAACGATTTCCGACTCATCCCTATGCGCAAACGTCAATGGCGCTTCTCCAATCCTTCATTAACAAAATCAAGGTTCATCCACATATTCTGGGAGTGGCCCTCCCTTTTTCAGGCCCAATGAAACCCTATGGGACCGATTTACTCAATGGCATTCGACTCGCGATAGACATTGCAAAGGAACAGTGGGGATTCTCTTCTGTCGGGCTCGTCGTGAAAGACACCACGTCGCTCACTGCACCGTTACAAGTCGAGATGCAACAACTTCTCGATGAGTTCCAACCCCGAGCCGTTATCGGACCTCTGTTATCCAGAGAAATTCGTGACCTTGGCCGTCTTCCGGATGACAATACTACCCCGTTCATCACACCCTCTTCCACGCTCCTCAACGTCCGCCAATTTGGCTCGTTTTGGTTCAGTACGGCGATGACGTCTTCCGTTCAAGCCAAACGCCTTGTCGAGTATGCAGTGATGGAATTAGGCTATCATCGGTTTTGTATTATCTATCCGAAAACAGCCTATGGACGTGAGTTGGCCGATATGTTTGGTAAGGAAGTCGTTCATTCTGGCGGAGAAATTATTGCCGTCGAAGAATATGCCGAAGAACAAACCGATATTGCAGAACAATTACGCCGTTTGAAAAACAAGGATCTTGAGCAATATGGCCTTGAAGAGCCCGAGGAAACGCGAACGGGCGAAGAACGCCTTGTCTATACCCCGGGTTTTGACGCCGTCTTTCTCCCAGGGCAGCCGGTACACTTGGCCTTGATTGCCGCTCAACTGGCGTTTTTTGATATAAATGTCCCGATCCTTGGCGGCAATAGCTGGCATAATCCCGAATTGTTTCGATGGGCAAAACAAGACTTGGATGGCAGTATTTTTGTAGATGGGTTTTTTCTCAACAGCCCAGACCCTAGCGTGCAAATGTTCATTCAACGCTATCGCAGCCGGTTTCACAAAGAGCCCTCGCTTTTTGCTGTCCAGGCCTATGATGCCGCCATATTGGTCCTGGAAACGCTTCGCAAAGAGGCACAATCCGGACAAGATGTCTGGAATCAACTCGTCCGACGATCAGACTTACCAGCGTTAAGTGGATTTGCCTCCTTTAGTTCAGCAGGGATCTTGAATCGTCGACTCTATCTTCTCCAAATCAACAAACGCACGTTCACTCAACTGAATTAACTCTATGGATTCGTTACTAGCATTTTTGCATAACCTTTCATTCATGTTAGTCCCCTTAATGGCGGCCATCGTCCTCCATGAATATGCCCATGGACGTGTTGCGTATTTCTTTGGCGACCCGACGGCGAAGTCTCTCGGTCGCCTCACCCTCAACCCCCTTCCACACATCGATTTGTATGGGAGCATTATCGTCCCCTTCATTTTGTTTTTGATCCCAGGGGGATTCATCTTTGGCTGGGCTAAACCTGTTCCGATCAATGCCGGGAAATTACATAATCCCAAACGGGACATGGCTCTTGTGGCTATAGCCGGTCCGCTCATGAATTTATGTTTGGCTGTGATCAGTGGTCTCCTGTTGGCGTTGTTTCTGCACATCGATCCAACGCTCCAGGACAATTGGCCACCTCAGCCCGGAGTGGAACCTCGTCAGGATCTCCAAGGAATGCTGCTGGTCCCACTCACGGCCATGGCTCTCTTTTCTATGCTGATTAATATTGTGTTATTCGCCTTTAACTTGTTGCCGATTCCACCATTAGATGGAAGCCGAGTCCTTGTCAGCGTGCTGCCTCCTAAACCTGCCATGGCCTTAAACCGCCTCGAACCCTATGGCATGCTTGTTGTTTTGGGACTGATAATGGTTAACTCGCATATTCCCATTTTGAGTATCTATATTGGCTCCATACAACAAGTCTTTTTCCAGGTTTTTCTCTCTGAATTTCTACCTTAAACTAGATCCTTGAAGAGGTATAATGGCATCACGCGTACTCAGCGGCATGCAACCCAGCGGGCTCATGCATCTCGGAAATCTTCTCGGGGCCTTGGAGAATTGGAAGACGCTCCAAGCACAACATGAATGTTTTTTCTTCGCGGCGGATTGGCATGCCTTATCCACGAATTATGCGGACACCAGCCGGCTGAAAGAATTTACACAAGAGCTGCTCATCGACTGGCTTGCAGCGGGAATTGATCCCAATCGAGCGACGATCTTTATTCAATCTCAGGTCCCTGAACATGCCATTCTGCATTTACTCCTCTCCATGATTATTCCCATTCCTTGGTTGGAGCGAAATCCCACGTATAAGGAAAAACAAGAGGAAATTAAGGAAAAGGACCTTTCAACCTATGGCTTTTTAGGCTATCCCGTGCTTCAATCCGCAGACATCTTGCTGTATAAACCCGACCTGGTACCTGTAGGAAAAGATCAACTCCCGCATTTGGAACTGACGCGAGAAGTTGGCCGCCGTTTTAATAGTTTGTACACCCCGGTCTTCCCTGAACCCAAAGAATATCTGACTCAATTTCCTAAAGTGCTTGGCATCGATGGGCGAAAGATGAGTAAGAGCTATCACAATACGATTAATCTGTCCGATACCGAGCCAACCGTTCGGCAAAAACTCAAAACCATGGTCACCGACCCTGCCAGGGTTCGACGCACCGATGCAGGCAATCCGGAACTGTGTCCGGTCTATGATTTCCACAAAATTTTTTCCACTGACTTGACCATCAAACAAGTCGACACCGATTGCCGGACAGCGGCCATTGGATGCATCGACTGCAAGCGTCAAGTGGCCGATGCCATGGTCGAACGATTTGCTCCGATGTGGGAAACCCGCGCGACCGTGATGGCCCGACCCAAGCAGGCACAAGACGTAGTCGAGGAAGGCCGAAAACGTGCGTCTGTTGTCGCAAAGGAAACGATGGGAGAAGTCAAAGAAGCCATGAAAATTTAAAAAAAGTGAGAAGTAAAAAGTAAGGAGTGAGAAGCAAAAGAGGCAGAAACAGCAAATCCCTTCTTCTTTTCTCACTCTGTACTTTTCCCGTCTCACTTTTCACTTCTTTAATGACAAGCTCCGGGCGTAATTCTTGACAGCCTTTGCCTCCCTCGCTACTATTTGTGCTTAGTTTTCATTAAGGGACCGTCAGGACATATCCGGTACAATTGTACCGGATATGTCCTGACGGTCCCTAGCATTAAACCACTATAAGAGGACACTAATATCACGATGAGTATTCGCGTTGCCATTAACGGATTTGGGCGTATTGGACGAAATTTTTTAAGGACAAGCTACAACGATCCGGAGATCGAAATCGTGGCTTTGAATGATTTAACCGATTCCCAAACGCTGGCGCATCTTTTGACCTATGATTCGGTGCAGGGAACATTTCAAGCCGATGTGCAGCACACCCCAGATTCCCTGACAGTCAATGGCAAACAAGTTCGCATCTTCGCCATGAAGGATCCCAAGGAATTACCCTGGAAGGACCTTCAGATTGACTTTGTCATTGAATCCACGGGCCGATTCACTGATCGTCAGGGCGCAAGCCAACATGTGACGGCTGGAGCCTCCCGAGTCATTATTTCGGCACCGGCTAAGGATCCCGATATCACGATTGTCCTGGGGGTTAATGAATCCACCTATAACCCCCAGCAGCATACGATTATTTCAAACGCCTCCTGTACCACCAATTGCCTAGCTCCCGTGTCGAAAGTGTTGCTCGAAAAGTTTGGTATCAAACATGGCTTTATGACCACTGTGCATTCGTATACCAACGATCAACACCTCCTCGACCTGCCACATAAAGATTTACGCCGGGCCAGAGCCGCCGGCTTGTCTATGATTCCAACTTCAACCGGGGCAGCCAAGGCCTTACATTTAGTGATTCCCGAATTGAAAGGAAAAATGGACGGCATGGCCATCCGCGTGCCCACGCCGAATGTCTCACTCATTGATCTTTCGGTCGAGGTGGAAACGGATTGCGATGCCGCAACAGTGAATGCCGCCTTTAAAAAAGCTGCTCTAGGCGCCTTAAAAGGATATTTGCAAGTATCGGAAGCCCCAATTGTCTCAACTGATCTCAATGGATGTTCATATTCGGCAACAGTTGACGCCCCACTCACATCCGTTATGGATAAACGCTTGGTCAAAGTCTTTGCTTGGTATGACAATGAATGGGGGTATTCGTGCCGCTTACGCGACCTCGTCAAGATTCTCGCAAAACAAAAATAACTCCATCTCCCAAAGAAAGTAGAGGGAGTCATGAAACTCACCAAACAAACCATTGACCAAGTTGCTCTCCGCAACAAACGCGTACTCATTCGAGTGGATTTCAATGTCCCGCTGGATGGCACCAGTCACATCACAGACGACTCACGAATACGAGCTGCGCTTCCGACCATTAACTGGGCTATTGACGAAGATGCTGTCGTGATCCTGTGTTCGCATTTGGGCCGGCCCAAAGGCACCCCAAACCCGACACTCAGTCTCGCGCCCGTGGCCAAGCGCCTCCAACGCCTGCTGAACAAACCTGTCGCCTTTACTGACGATTGCATCGGCCCCACAGTCGAAGCCGTGGTGAATAGCGCACATCCAGGTGATGTGGTCTTACTAGAAAATGTACGATTTCATCCAGGGGAAGAAAAGAATGATGATCAATTTTGCGCTCAGCTCGCTGCTCTTGCAGATGTCTATATCAACGATGCCTTTGGGACTGCGCATCGTTCTCACGCTTCGACGGTGGGCATTACCAAACATGTGAACGTCTCGGCGGCAGGATTTTTGATGAAACGCGAAGTCGAGGCCTTAGAAGGAACCGTGGAAAATCCTGTTCGTCCCTTTGTGGCTATTTTAGGAGGGGCAAAGGTTTCGGGAAAAATCGGGGTGATTAAAAATCTTGCTGGGAAGGTCGACAAAGTGATCATCGGCGGAGGTATGGCGTTTACGTTCATCAAGGCCATGGGCTTCGAGATCGGGCAATCGTTAGTAGAAGAAGACATGCTGGATTTTGCCAAGCAAATCCATGAACAAGCCATCGCAGATAAGATCAAGTTTTATCTGCCCGTTGACTGCGTCGTAGCAGCAAGCTTGGCCCCTGACGCCGAAACCAAGATCGTCCCTATCCAAGAAATTCCTTCCGGTTGGTATGGTTTGGATATTGGGCCAGCCTCCGTTCGACTCTTTGGCGAAGTGGTCCAAAACGCCAAAACCATCTTATGGAACGGTCCCATGGGTGTGTTTGAGCAGGATGCGTTTTCTCGTGGAACGTTCGCCCTTGCCCATTCCGTCGCCAATGCCTACGCCAAGACGATTGTGGGGGGAGGAGATACGGCCTTGGCCGTTTACCGTGCCGGTGAGTCGGAAAGCATGTCATTTATTTCTACCGGTGGGGGTGCGGCACTCCAACTGCTTGAGGGCAAACACATGCCGGGACTTGCCGCTTTACCAGATCGCCCCCATTAACCTATCCGTTGGCACTCTTTTCCCTTTCTATCAAGGTACCTAATTCTCTATGCCTAATCGATTCATCGTCGGTAATTGGAAAATGCACAAGACCATTTCCCAAGCCGAAACCCTCATTCAAGATATTCTGGCTATGTATCAGCCCCATCCGTCTGTTGAATTGGCGGTGGCTCCTCCATATGTGGCTCTACAGGCCGTGTCCCAATTGCTTACTAACACCTCCATAAAATTAGCGGCCCAAAATGTCTATGCAAAGAACGAGGGCGCTTTTACAGGAGAAATTTCCCCAGCCATGTTAAAGGAGCTGGGCTGTCATTATGTCATTATCGGGCATTCCGAACGACGGCACCTCTTTAGAGAAAGCGATCACATCATTAATGAGAAGCTCCATGCGGCCCTCCATCATGGCCTTCAACCGATTTTTTGTATTGGGGAATGCTTAGAAGAACGAGAAGCTGGCCAAACCCATTCTGTGATCCAGCATCAATTACAAACAGGGTTGGCTGGTTTAGAGACCCAAGACCTCCACAATATCACCATTGCCTATGAGCCAGTCTGGGCTATCGGAACTGGTCAGGCCGCGACCGTTGAGCAAGCCACTGAGGTTCATGCGGCAATCAGATCATCTTTAGTGACTCACTGGAACATGGATTCGACGCAAATACGAATTCTTTACGGAGGCAGCGTGACGCCAGAAAATGCCCAGGCCCTCTTCCAATCTCCCCATATTAATGGAGCCTTAGTCGGAAAAGCTTGTTTGAATTCCGAATCCTTTGTTAAGATAGCTAAACTCGCGATTTCAGGTTGAAACATTATTTTCCGAGGACCCCAGAGGATATGTATACATTAGCCGTCTCGATTCATCTCATCGTCTGTTTTTTGATGATCGCCGCTATTTTGCTGCAAGCCGGAAAGGGAGCAGAAATCGGCGCGTCATTTGGCGGGTCATCTCAAACCGTATTTGGAAGCCGCGGGCCGGGGACATTTCTAAGTAAGGTCACCATTGGAGCAGCCGTCATATTCATGCTGACTTCACTGAGCTTGGCCGTGCTCTCACGACAAGCCAATACGTCCTCGACCGTTATTGATCTCCACCCAACAACCCATCAGGAATCATCGTCTTCGTCGGCAGAAGAGACACCAACCGCGACTCCAACTGCCCAGCCTGAGACGACATCTGCGCCGACGCCCGAAGCCTCATCGAAGGAGGCCACATCAAAAGCCACCTCTTCCCCACCAACCCAACCCTAAGGTTGCCTTCTCTCAAAACGGGTTCCCCCTGTAAGATTGTGATCGGAACAGAGCTATTGCAGAGAGCTTCTATGGAGAGCTAAATGGGAGTGAGCCAATTCGCGTATGTAGGATCTTCTCCCCGGACAATGCGGAAGAAGTCATGTTGAAGAGCTTGGGTAATGGGACCAGGCTTGCCCGCGCCAATCGTTCGGTCATCTAATTCGCGAACCGGCGTGACCTCGGCAGCCGTCCCCGTGAGGAATATTTCATCTGCCACGTACATCGCATCGCGGGTGAAGCGTTCTTCAAGGATCGGGATATGTTTGGCCTTAGCCAATTGAATGATCGCATTTCGGGTAATGCCATCCAGAATAGACGTTAACGGTGTCGTTTTAAGCACCCCTTTACTCACGATAAACACGTTTTCTCCCGTCCCCTCCGCTACATAGCCATCAGGGTCCAAAAGAATACATTCCTCATAACCCGACTTTTTGGCTTCCCATTTAGCCAGAATAGAATTGACGTAATAGCCTGAGATCTTTGCACGTGTCATGGACACATTCACATGATGCCGGGTAAACGAGGAGATTTTTGCCCGTATCCCTTTTTCCAACGCCTCCTCTCCAAGATAAGAGCCCCATGGCCAGGCTGCAATAGAGAGACGAATGGGGTTATCTCCAGGATAAAGTCCCATGGCGCCAACACCCACATAAGCAAGGGGACGTATATAACACGAAGCCAATTCGTTCACTCTGACGGTTTCAATGATTGCATCAATCACTTCTTTTTTGGAAAACGGCATGGGCATGAGGGTAATATGGGCCGACTCAAAAAGCCGATCGACATGTTCGGACAATCGAAAAATGGCAGAGCCGGTTGAGCCTTCATAACACCGGATACCTTCAAAAGCCGCCAATCCATAATGCAAGGAATGTGTAAGGACGTGCACAGAGGCATCGTCCCAATCAACAAAAACCCCATCCATCCATATTTTCTTCGATGTTGTCACCATAGATTTGCTATCCCCCTACACGACATGTGGAACCCGTACAGCCTTTATGCTCAGGCTATCATAGACTGTTGTACAGTAAATTGGCGAAACGGATTCTATACAAAATTCTTGACTTAAATGTAAACATGCTGGCAAAATAAGTGTTTTGTAAGGAGCGATCATACCATGTATGCTATTATCGAAACAGGCGGAAAGCAATATCGCGCTGAACCTCAGGGGCTTCTGCAAATTGAGTCACTAGAAGGCGCTGTCGGAACCATTGTTGAATTTGACTCCATACGATTTCTCCAGACCGATCAAGCCCCGATTGTTGGAACGCCTACAATTCCGCAGGCTGTCGTAAAAGGAGAAATTGTTCGGCATGCCCGCACTCGGTCTATTACGATTTTCAAAAAGAAGCGCCGCAAGGGGTATCGTCGAACCAAGGGACACCGCCAGGGCTTTACACAAGTTCGGATTACTGAAATTGTGACTCCATAATTCATCATTATTTTTAGCTTTGGAGACGTGATTCATGGCACATAAAAAAGGTGGCGGATCGTCCCGAAACGGACGCGATAGCAATCCACAATATCTTGGCGTCAAAGCCTACGCCGGTGAGACCGTAACAGGAGGCAGTATTTTAGTCCGTCAACGTGGGACAAAATTCTTTCCAGGAACAAATGTTGGCTTGGGAAAAGACTACACCCTGTTCGCCAAAGTCTCCGGCACCGTTAAGTTTGAAGGAGCCACTGCCCGACGTAAAGTCAGCGTGTATCCCTCCACGTAACAGTTCCCCACACTCTTCCTTCTTTTCACAGAACTCACTTCAGTTTCTTTTTATAAGCCGGGTAAGATAGGGCTTCTATGTTCATTGACCATGCACGCATTTTTGTCAAAGCCGGTGATGGCGGCTCCGGACATTGCAGTTTTCGTCGGGAGAAATTCGTTCCCCGGGGCGGCCCCAACGGCGGCGACGGCGGAAATGGAGGACACGTCATCTTCGAAGCCTCAAACCGCGTGTCCACTCTCCTTGACTTGCGATATCAACGCCACTACGAAGCCCCATCTGGCGAACGCGGACAAAAATCCAATCGTCACGGTGCCACAGGTTCCAATGTAGTCATCCCTGTCCCCGTGGGCACGTTGATCAAAGCGGAAGACACGAGCGAAACCCTTGCCGATCTCATTGTGGATGGGCAAACCGCCGTGGTCGCGGAAGGTGGGAAAGGCGGCAAAGGCAACGCCCGCTTTGCCTCATCCACGAATCGTGCACCACGCCAGTTCGAACCAGGAACGCTTGGGGAACAACGATGGCTCACCTTAGAATTAAAACTTTTAGCCGATGTAGGCTTAGTCGGCTTCCCCAACGCCGGCAAATCCACTTTAATCTCTACAATCTCTTCCGCCCATCCGGAAATCGCCAGTTATCCGTTTACCACCTTACGCCCTCATCTCGGAGTCGTGGAATGGACAGAAGATTCCTCCTTTGTGGTCGCCGATATTCCCGGTTTAATTGAAGGAGCTCATGAAGGCAAAGGCCTCGGCATTCAATTTCTTAAACATATTCAACGAACCGCCTTACTGTTATATCTGATTGACATCACCGAATGGATGGAACAAGAGCCTATCGTCACCTTTGAAACCTTGAGAAACGAACTGCAGGCCTTTGATCCAACTCTTCTGGAACGACCCTTTGCCCTTGCCGCCACCAAAATTGATTCCCAAGGCGAGGGTCGTCACCTTCAGGCCCTTCAAGACTATTGTGTCGAACATCAATATCCTTGCTTCCCTCTTTCGGCCATCACCAGAGAAGGGTTGCCTTCACTGATGACTTACCTCGGGCAAGCCGTCTTGGAGAACAAAGCTTCATGCACCAGCAAGTGCTAACCGCTTGCAAACGCGTGGTCGTTAAAATTGGAAGCAGCCTCGTGGCCTCTTCCAACGGAGGACTTCGCTTGGACCGAATCGGAAGGCTGGCCAAGGAATTCGGGGGATTGCAAGCTCAAAACCGACAACTCGTTCTCGTATCATCCGGAGCCATTGTCGCAGGCATTTCCCACTTAGCGTTAAAAACCTATCCTCATGAAGTGCCTCTTCAACAAGCTGCGGCGGCCGTCGGGCAAAGCCGACTGGTGCGAGCCTACGAAATGGCATTTGAAGAGTCCGGACATAAGATTGCCCAGATTCTTTTAACACATCAGGATTTGGCGGACCGTCGCCGATTTCTCAACGCCCGCCACACCCTCACCACACTGCTTAAGCTTGGGGTCATTCCCATTATCAACGAAAATGATACTGTAGCTGTTGAAGAAATTCGGTTCGGCGATAATGATTCGCTGGCCGGACAAATTGCCCATCTCGTAGATGCCGATCTGTTGGTAATCTTGTCCGATGTCGATGGGCTTTATGAGAAGGACCCTCACCTCGATCCTGCCGCCAAACTCATTCCAATGGTTTCAACTATTACCAAACAGATTGAAAATCTGGCAGGAGCCTCCAGGACCCAAACCAGCCGCGGAGGGATGGTGACGAAAATTCAAGCCGCCAAACAGGCTGGACGATTTGGCGTACCCACGCTCTTGTTAAATGGAGAAACGCCGGATGCCTTAGGCCAGGCATTGGAAGGCAATCCCAATGGAACCTTTTTCGCATCAAAACAATCGTCCCTTACCACCCGCAAACAGTGGATCGCCTTTACGCTGAGACCCAAGGGAGAGATTATGTGTGATGAAGGGGCCGTGGCTGCCCTGGTCCTTCGTGGAAAAAGTTTATTATCCTCAGGCATTCTGAACGTCAAGGGCACGTTCCTCGCTGGCGACCCCGTCAGCTGTACAACTCAGGAAGGGATTGTCTTCGCGCAAGGACTCTGTAACTATTCTGCTGAAACACTACAACGCATCAAAGGCAAACAGACTTCAGAAATTCAACAGCTCCTAGGTGCCCTGGAATATGAAGAAGTCATTCATCGAGATAACCTCGCCTTAACTCCGTAAGATGTGGGAAGTAGAAAGTAAGTAGTGAGGAGTAAATGAATGGGAAACAAAAGGAGAAAAAACTAGATTCCTTACTCAACCATTTATCTTTTTCTGTTCTCCTTACACCTTACTTTTTACTCCTAATTTTGTAAAGAAGGGGCTGTTGAATATTATCACTCGCATAGCCCGTAAATGCCCAAGGGGCGATCGACGTCAACAGCCAAGGGAATGGTCAAAAAAGTTCGTCCAGCAAGGCCGCAGCCTTTTTGACGCGCGGAGCGTACTCTCAGTACG
>QIDY01000366.1 GCA_003228495.1 Nitrospirota bacterium | reverse complement strand
GGCTAGGGATGAACGAAAGTGCGCTTGACTAGCACCAGGCCAGATTCCCGCTCCAATCCCCGCCGCTACCGGAAAGAGGTCGGTCAAGAATCTCAACCCAATGTTCACGAAGATTAGCGAAAATTTGCAGATAGCCTGAAAATGTATTGGGTTTTTGTATATACCCATTCACCCCTAACCCGGCCGTTTGAACTATGTCTCTCGGAGCCTTAGATGTCGTCAACACCACGATGGGAATGCAGGCAAGTGTGGAATCCTGTTTGATCTCCATAAGAACCTCTCCACCCGTCATGAAGGGCATATGTAAATCCAGCAAAATCACACTGGGACGAGGCGCAGAATCGGAAGATAGGAATGCCCCTCTGCGATACAAATAATCCAGAAGCTGCTTCCCATCATTCACTAACCGAAAGTGTTCGCCAACAGGAGACTCTGCCCAGGCTTCTTTCACGAGTTCGCAATCATCCGGGTTATCATCTGCCAACAATATCGTTTGAATAGGAGGGTAAACCATTATTCTCCTGACCTTTTATTACGATGTCATTTGAAAATTTTCAGGCATATATGCAGGATTGACGCACCAATACACAGACGAATGTCATCTCTCCTCTTATCGGCGGGTGCTCTGAAAATCTTGCAATAATGATCGGAGGAAGGATTTACTTGGAAAACCAAACATCTTTCACTAAGGGTTCGCGCAAGAATAACTTCTTATTTTGGGATGCTGAGACACCTGTCTGGCAAAGCGCAAGGACTGCGCCTACTCTTGGTATGTCAAGGAGGAGCAACGCTGCCAGACGAGATGGATCGACGCTCAAAGGTGGGAAGTTATTCTTGCGCGAGCCCTAAGCAGGAATCGGCAGACGGCTCCATAGGTAGTGAGGAGCGGGAGTTTCAATCAAACGGTTCGGCCATGTGCCCATATACCGAAAATGCCACCACTGCAACAACGCATCCCAACCCGTGACACGAATCACATTTGCATCAACAATCTGACGGTTCCAGGGTTGGTTCATGACAAAGACCCGTACACCGAGGGCTCGGTATGCTTGAATATGGAGTGGATGATCATCAATCGCAAGGGTAATGGATTCCGGAATCCCAGTTTTTTCTTCGGTATGGTACAGTGCGTCAAAAGGAATTCTATGATCTGCGAGCCATTGAAGAGTCTGCGGACGTGAAGACGGTCGCCGCGCCGTGACAATAATGATACGACACGTTTGCTGAATGACCCCCAAGGCATATTTAGCGCCAGGGAATAGTGGCAGCAGGGGAATAGATTCTTCATGAAATCGAGAAAAAATTTCCTCGATCGCCTCCCTCTCGAAGGCACTCGAATCCAGTCCACCTGCGCTACCGTGCAATCCCACTGGCCATGCTGTTCCAGTCACTTCGCGAAACAGGCGTTGGACTTCGGGTTCTGCTCTTCCTAAGACATTGTCGATATCAACGGCAAAGCAGGGTCGAGTTTCAGGCTTCATGTGTATGTATTTGTCAGGGCGAACACCAATTGGGCACCACTCAATACCACTGTGTACCTAACATTTCCAGCAACCTCTCCTCACAATAGTTATATTTCGACGTAAGAATCAAGCATCTCACGACACCTCGACATCAGAGCAGTCCGAAAGCGAGGGTTGTACACGTTCATACACAGGAAAAGGGAAATCGAGTACTTACTTGAATGGAGAGCCGGCCCTTAAGGGGATAAACCCGCAGTCAGCGAATGATCGGTTAGGGACGTTCGAAGGGGCCGATTCGTCAATGCCAAATACGCTTTGCTGATGGAGCTCACAGGTCGGACTTCCATGAGGAAAGGGGTTTCCCAGTCACCATCAGCAACATCGGATTCTTCCGGAATCAAAACTTTCCGAAAATGTTGTTTATGGGCAGCCAAAATTTTCAATGGCACACCGCCCACGGTTCCAACATGTCCGTCCGCAGTCACTGTCCCAGTTAAGATCGTCTCTTCATCAACCGGTTCATTCTTTGCGAGAGCGACAATATTTAGCGCCGCCATCGCCGACAAACTTTCCCCATAGAGCGTCACACCTGGGTACGGCAACCGGAAACGGATGGTCCAAGAATCCGGATTCAACGCAGCAGCTTCTACAACCCGATACAGTGCTTGCATGACCGATTGTTGGGCATACGGAGAAAATTTTCCAGGCGTTGTCTGAAACTGGACATCTAACCCCTTGTGATCACGACGTTGAAGAAATTCTAATTGAATTTCGGCAACAATCCCAATAGGCTCCGCGTTTTCACTCATCGTCGTCCCTAGAATGGGAATAGTCGCTCGAATGTGCTTCAAAGGCAAATCAGAACCGGGTGCCGCTTCGCCCTTCGAAGGCACACCTATGACCGCAACCCAAAAGCAGATAAGGAAGAGAAGAATAGAAGAGGGGGTGAACCGCCCTAACGTCCCTGCCCCTTGAGAAGACCCTATTGAGTAACTGAATACCCGAAGGGAGAATGTGCAACACGATGTCGGAAACCCAACCATTACAGTCCTCCATCATGACTTCTGATTTCCCTTCGGCCAGGCAAAAAGGAAACTTAAGTCTCAGGAGGCTGGTTGTGTTTTTATTCTCGAAACAACCCATTCCGTGGCATGGACGCACGCCTTTCTCAATCGAAAAAAAGTACCGGGCATCCAGAAAATCCTTAGAAACCATATCAGGACTCTACTTTGCCCATTAAAAGCCCAGACCACTCAATAAAGTAGGAATATGAGAAAACCGATAAGGGGACTCAGTTGACATCTTTCTAGTTTAACGATGTCCTACTACCCGTCCATTCTTCTGGAAACCACTTACTATGGCAAAAAAACGCATTACAATTACTGCTGTTAAAGTGGGCATGTATATCTGTGGGATTGACCGATCCTGGTTGGATACCCCATTCCTCAGACATCGCTTTCTCATTCGATCAACTACGGACCTCACCAAGCTACAACAATGTGGGATCCAAGAAATCACCATCGATACAGAACGCGGACTTGATGACACTTCCATTACAGAAACCGAACCTCAAGAAGACACACCGGTCACGCCTCCTCAAAAGGCGCATGACGTCACTACCAAAGCCTCCATTGCCCCAGAAATTGAACGAATACAGCACCTTCCTCAAGAGGTACAGGGGAAAGCTTTAGGAGGAGAACTCACTTCGATTCAACAGACACGTCAATTTATGTTGGAAGACGTGAAGGATATTCTCGAGACCTTATCAAAAACCGGAGGAATCGCCCTTGAGCAGGTCAACGCAGTCACCCAGTCCATTATGGTGGACACGATTGACCATGAAGATGCTTATATAGCCCTCATTCGCACAAGAGAGTTTTCACCCGCCATGTACGATCATGCGTTAGCCGTCAGCACTTTATCTGTGCTCTTAGGACGAGCAGTAGAGTTAGAAGAATCCATATGCCAAGACCTGGCTATCGCTGGACTCCTTCACGATGCAGGCCTCGCCAAAATTCCTCAAACACTACATAGACCGCTCCAAGAATTATCTGATTCAGAATTGAGGATCTATCAATCCCACCCTAAACGTGGGCTGGACTTGTTGATGCAACAGTCCACCCTCTCAGAGAGGGTCCAGGCATTTATACGGGACCATCATGTCGCCTTGGATGGATCTGGTTATCCAACGAATATTGATCCAGCCACGATCCCATCGGCCAGCCGCATTCTTCGCCTTGTTGATGAATATGATGAACTCCTAAGTGGTCATCAAAGTGGAAAACCCCAAACAGTTCGGGGGGCCCTTCAGAACTTATATCAACAGGGCAAGAAAGGTATGTTAGATGATGAATTGGTCGGCAAGTTCATTAACCTCATTGGGATTTATCCCACATACAGTTTAGTCGAACTCAGTACAGGGGAACGCGGAATTGTGACTGCCAACTCCAGAGAAAACCTCCTCCACCCCACCATATTGCTCATTCAGGATGCATCCCATCAACCCTTGCCTGAACCCATTCCCTTTAATTTTTCTGTATTGGGAACAGATAGTCCAAGCCCCGAGATTGTGAAAATCTTACATCCCGATGAAGTTGGGATTCAGATAGATACAGTCCTGGAGGATTGGGTCACCTTTTAGGTCGTTTCCTATTCAACCTCCTTTTCTTGCGTCCGCTCGAATCACAGTTCAACATAATTCAGGAGTTCATTTTCGGAAAACCGCAGATCGTCTCCTATATTTAACTTCCAAAGACTGCAAACATTAGGTAGGAACAACCCCTAGCGCCTAAATGCGCAAGATTCCCAAAGAAATGACGATAAAATGATGGTCAGAAACAGTATTACGTGCCATATCCAAACGTAGGGACCTGGAGGATTCAGACATGAATCAGATACTTAAGGACCCAACAGTTAGACTCTGGTGCCTCAGTGGACTCACAGGAATGGTTCTCATGGCAGGAGTCCTGCTTGAGGAAGGCCAGGCACGCACCTATTCCCCTTCTCCGGCTATTACCTCTCTTCAAGTTATTAAGCTGAATCAACAGACGAATTCGTCGGAATTGATCAATGCCGGGAAATCACCTACTTCCGAATCAAGGCAAGCACAGAAAGCCAAAACTCCTGCCACTCAAGAACATGTGAAAGACAAAAATTCGGCAAAAAAACGGATGGGCCTCGCGATGTTATTCTTGGGAATCCTGGCAGAAGAAGGCTAAGGGGATGTCGTGACGGACCCTAATTCTTCTGGCGCATACGAACCGTGCGAAGACGGTTTAAAGCAGCCGCCAATTCGAATTTTCTCGGTCGTGAAAAATTTCCAGGATGCCGTCCCGGAGAATAAAATGGTGCAAGGACATCCAGCCCTTGCTCATCAATCAGCTTCTCTAAACAGTCGACAATTTCCTTAATCGTGCGCATCCCATTCATTAAGTTCTTGGTGGCCAGATGTAACGCCTGCCCAATGGCACGAGTTTGACTCACATCAACTAATTGCTCAACGCCTATCAAATCAATGGCCTCATGACCGAAGAGCAATTCATGGTAAGATCTCGCAACGATTTTAGCTTCATAACGGCCTTTTGCCGCACTTACGGAGTCTCCTTGAGGCACCCGTGGAACAATAGGCAACAGCGGTTGACTAACTTCACATTGACGGCTTGAAGGAAGTCGTAAAGCAACACGATGAGCTTCTGTTGTCACATCAAGGGGAGAAAACTCATCCATCATTATCACTGTATCCGCCACATCAAAATAATCACCACACCCTCCCATTACCAGAATAGTGGAAACCCCATATGTTTCATATAATTCCCGCACTCGATCAAGAAATGGGGTAATCGGTTCATGAGCGCTCTGAACCAAAGCCTGCATTCGCGCATCACGCAACATAAAATTTGTCGCACTAGTATCTTCATCAAGTAACAGGACTCGAGCACCCACTTCCAACGCTTCCAGAATTCCCGCCGCCTGGCTCGTGCTCCCACTGGCATCATCCGTAGAAAAGGTCTTAGTTGAACCCCCTTGGGGTAGGTGTCGAATAAACCCGCTGATATCAACCTGCTCAATCCGTCGCCCGTCTTCGGCTCGAATCTTCACAGCATCCGGTAAGACTACCACCAGTTCCCGGCCATCCAATGGAATGTGCGGGTAGACCCCTCGTTGCAAGGCTTGCAGTAATGTCGACTTTCCATGATAGCCGCCCCCGACTATCACCGTCACGCCACATGGTATGCCCAACCCACGAACGATCGTCATTTCGCCAGACGAATCTTCAATTGAATGAGGAACCATGAATGACACAGAAAGCGAATCAGGGGCATGGCACTTGATGACCTGTGTGGTCTCAAGTGGATAATCCGAAACGCCACTGGCCCGAGGCAACACGGCTCCATCAGCAACAAACGCCACAAGCCCTCTTTCGGCTAATTGGGATTGAATCGAGAAAAAGTTCTCTACCTGATCGACAAAGAAACGACATGCCGGCTGAGAGATAAGTTCCCACCGTAAGGCTTGATTTACAATCGAAGGAATTTCTTGGCACAGCATGACTTCAGCCTGTTTCCCCATAATCGTCCGACCACGAGCAGGAAGGCCAATTTCTATTCGGGCCTCCACCCATTCATCACCAAGAACAACAGCCGTTCGCTCTAAAACTTCTTGCCCGCCCGCATCAATAGCCATCATCCCGCTTTTCCCAATTCCCCGATTTCCACGCACCACCGTTCGAATGGCTGAACGCACCGTACGAGCCAGAAAATCACGAAAGGCAACAGCCCGCACCTTGTTATTCCATAGATGTCCAGGAAAGCCAGCCACAGATTTTAAAATTCGGATTCGAGCTTTGGAAGGCTCAGCAAACGGGTCTCCCTGAACATGATCAATAAACAAAGTAAACATCTCGAAATCATACGAACCTTCGAAATCCTTATAGGCTTTATAGCCTCGCCCATCCAGTCTTAGGAGATGTTGACGGAGATCGGAATAACTCTTCATCGCACGGCTGGAGATGAAGAAGAGGAAGGGTTTTTGTTTGTCGCAAGGTATGTTGGAGACAAATTTTCCAATGCCAGTAACAGGGCATGGGTCCCCGATCGCCCATGACCATAGGCTTGAACTGTCTCATACAACTTGTGGACCACCGCAAGTCCCGGAAGAAGCAAGCCCATGCGATTGGCTTCAGCCAAGGCCAGCCCAATGTCTTTGATAAAATGCTCAACAAAAAATCCAGGCGCGAAATCTCGTTGCAACATTTTTGGTGCCAAATAATCCAACGTCCAACAGCCTGCTGCCCCCTGGCGTATTGACTCCAAAAGCTTTTCGCCATTCAACCCCGCCTGGTGCGCATATAACAAGGCCTCGCACACACCGACCATCGTCCCGGCAATCATGATTTGATTGCACAATTTGGCATGTTGGCCGCAACCAGCTGACCCATGATGCACCAAGACTTTTCCAAAAATATGAAGAATGGGCTTAAGGGCTTCGAAGACGGAAGGCTCGCCACCCACCATGATGGATAAGGTTCCTTGTTTCGCCCCCACATCACCTCCAGAGACGGGAGCATCCAGAACAAAGGCCTGTTGTTCATTCGCCTTTTCGGCAATCTCTTGTGCGAAATTGGGTTCGGATGTGGTGAAATCTATAAACACCTGTCCGGATCTGGCTTTGGACAGCAACCCATCCTTACTCAAATAAATGGCTCGAGCCTCCTTCGGAAATCCCACCATGGTACAGATCACATCAGCTTTTTCTACCAAGGATGCAGGAGATTCGGCCCACCGAGCGCCTTGATCTAACAACACCTGAGCCTTAGAAGGTGTGCGCGTATAGACCGTCAAGGCATATCCCGCACGAAGCAGATGGGCACACATGGGGCCACCCATGACTCCGGTTCCAATCCATCCAATACGAACCAGAGAAGGAAGTATGCAATTTGAGATAGGCGGGAAAGTCATTGAGAGAAAATACTTTGTGAAGAATGAGCCATCATATAGCCGGTTGTTGTTGGGTTAAGCAATGAATGGTCCCAAATCCCCAAACCAAATCTACAGCGTGAAGACCCACGACCGTTCGGTCAGGAAACAGTTCAGACAAGATGCCCAAGGCCACACGATCGTTCGGATCATTAAATGTGGGCACTAACACAATCGAATTGCCGATGTAGAAATTAGCATAACTGGCAGGAAGCCGCTGTCCATCAAAAAACAACGGGGCAGGCATAGGCAACGGCACGATGCCCACTTTTCTGCCATCTTCACAGCGCATGCCTTCGAGCCGTTCACGGTTTTCCGCCAGAGAGCGATAATTTTCGTCCGAAGAATTCGTTTCCTGACATAAGACCACCGTATAAGGGTCCACGAATCGGCACACATCATCGACATGTCCATGAGTATCATCCCCAACAACACCGTTACCCAACCACAGCACTTGGGAAATCCCCAAGTATCGTCGAAAAGCCTCTTCATACTCCTGCCGCGTAAATCCCGGATTCCGCACTTGAATGGCTTCATCTAGAAGACATTCTTCAGTGGTTAAAAGCGTCCCCTGTCCATTCACGTCAATACTGCCCCCTTCCAAGACCACTTTGCGATTGTTCTGAATAATTTGAACCAGGGGTATATGGAATTTCGCGGCGACACGCTCTGGTATCCGATTATCCTTTTGCCAATCGGGATAGTGAGCCCACGCGTTGAATTGAAAGCGGGCGATTTTCACTTGTGCTTGCGGATCGTTCTGCTTGAGAAAAATCGGACCAAAATCACGCGCCCAGCCACGATTAGTAGGTATGCGCACGAATTCGATACGATCCGGCATCACACCGATTCGATCCAACACCCGACGGGCTTTCAATTCATGCGTTTTGTTATTGACCAAAATCCGAACAAGTTCACTTGCTGACAATGTACGTACGATTTCCCCATAGACCCATTGAACCGCCGCCATTTTTCCCAGCCAATCGCTTGTATTATGCGGCCACCCAATCCAAGTAGCTTCATGCCGCTCCCACTCCGCCGGCATCCGTAAACCCAATTCAGATCCCTTCTCCCTATGAGGGTGAGAGTTAAAACCATCAGAACTTTCTAAGAATCTCACAATCTCCTCCAATACATCATCGGTCTTCGTCAGCACTTCATCGTTCCAAAATCGAAGCACATGCAACACAAAGCTCGCAGATGATTCGTGCGTTACCGATCCTGTTCCGCTTGCTCTAAATGTTGGCCTCCATCAAACTCAACAATAAGCTTCCGTTCAACACAACAAAAATCCACGATATAGCAACCAATCGGATGTTGTCGACGAAACTTTGCACCATTGATCTGTCGATCAGGAAGTCGTCTCCAAATTTTCTTTTCGGCGGCGGTCTGATCCCGTCGGAGACGTTGGGCATAAGATTGTAACGTCGGTAAAACTCGAGGTATCTCTCCCCTCACCCTACCTTTAGTTCCTCTTCGGAACCAAACCCCAACAACGGGTCGAGGGAACAGTTGGCCTTACATTTAAACTAAACAAAAAACACCATTTTTCATCTGATATTGCCAACATAGCGGATAAGGAGAAAAAAGAGAATCTATTATTTCCCTCTCCTGTGAGGGAGAGGGCTAGGTGAGGGTGAAGGCTTCAATATCTATAACGAGCAAAGAAGATGACTACTCTTCATCCAAGAACCGCTTGGAAATTCCACCATAC
Organism: Nitrospirota bacterium; assembly: GCA_003228495.1. GTDB lineage: Bacteria > Nitrospirota > Nitrospiria > Nitrospirales > UBA8639 > Nitrospira_E. Next base: position 12,946 of record QIDY01000366.1, on the reverse strand, counting down.
GCATCAATACGGCGATCGCGAAGAAACGGCCAATTCCGACGGACTTCTTCAATTCGGGACAAATCAATATCCACAACCATCACGTCTTCTTTATCAACTGGCGCTTGTGCCAGGATCACGCCAAACGGATCACACACAAATGAACTGCCCCAAAATTCTAGCCCATCACCGCCAGCCGAAGCTTCATGGCCCACGCGATTCACAGCCACGACGAAAACGCCGTTAGCAATAGAATGGCTGCGTTGAATCGTCATCCAGGCTTCTCGTTGTAGTTGACCCTCTTCAGACTTTTCCTTGGGATGCCAACCGATGGCCGTAGGATAAAACAAAATCTCAGCCCCTTGAAGAGCCGTCATTCTCGCGGCCTCCGGATACCACTGATCCCAACAAATAAGGGGGCCAACAGTTGCATGAGCCGTCTTGATAGCCTGAAATCCTCGATCCCCAGGAGTGAAATAAAATTTCTCGTAATAGGCAGGATCGTCCGGAATATGCATCTTTCGGTAGAGGCCAGCAATTTCGCCGCATTCATCCAAAACCACGAGCGAATTATGATAAACCCCCGCTGTCCGACGCTCGAACACCGACGCCAAAATCGTCACTCCCTGAGCCTTTGCAATCTCCCCAAAAGTCTCCGTAGAGGGCCCAGGTACCGATTCGGCCAAGTCAAATAAGGCCGAATCTTCTTTCTGACAAAAATATTTCGAGCGAAACAACTCCGGCAAACAAATGATCTGGGCACCATTGTTGGCGGCCTCTTCAACTTTGGCCGCAGCCCGTTCAAGGTTCCCTTCAGAATTGGCCGAACAGGCCATTTGAATCGCACCGATTTTCACTGTATTCGCCTCAGTCTAGCAACAATCATGAGATTGTATTGGAATACGAGAGATTAGGAAGAGCGCCATTTTTCTGTAGATGGACGGTTGGATGGCACATTTCTTGGGAGGCCTAAGGGGTCTGAAGAAAGGCTGCTCACAGGTTCGCTGGATTCGGATAGAGTGGATTCTTCTTCGGATGACATCTCCCATTCTTCATCTGAAACCGGATCGATGGGTTGGTCTTTCACAAGATACTTGAGCGTGATGCCCTCTAAGGCTCCCTGTACGGCCGCATCCCGTCGCATCAATAATTGGCTAATTTTGTCAGTGCCGACCGTGAACCCTTGTGGCCCATTATGCAATTGATGCTGGACCACCTTCAATACATCGGCCACCGCAATATTTTCCGGAGGTCGTGCCAATGCCACGCCTTTTGGTCTCTCAGTGCGCACAAGCATGTTGGCTTGAATGAGATCACTGATTAATGATTCAACAAAAGTGAGAGGGACTCGTTGTACGCGTGCTAATTGTTCCTGTTTGAGCGGAGCTTTGCCAGCTAAGAAGCGGCGGGTGATATGCCCGAGGAGGGAAAGGGTTAAATACTCGCGGAAGAGGGGCGTTTGATGTTTTCGACGCAAATTCAGTAAATACGCGGAAGGATGCTGATGGTAATAGGCGACCTGTGCCCCGGCCAGGACAATGAGCCATCCCACATAGAGCCAGATAAGAAAAAGAATGAGGACCGCAAAGCTGGAATAGATCGCACTATACCGGCCTGAACTGGCCACGAACGCGGCAAAGGCCATACCCGCGACCTGCCAGCAAATTCCCGCAGTCAGTCCTCCAACGAATGCGGAGCTGATGTTGACAGGCGTATTCGGCACAAATTTATATAAAAATGTGAACAGCATACACATAAATAAGAAGGGCAAGAGATTCGTTAATGCCACTATGATATAGCCAAATGGCTGAATCTCCATGACTCGTTGAACCAACCAATGACTTTGGGAAGAAGCCATTAGACCGAACGCGGTAAAGACGAACACAGGCCCGACCAGGACAACACTTAAATAATCAGTGATTCGCCTCGCCAACGGACGACCAACTTCCACTCGCCAAATGGAATTGAGGGCCTCTTCGATTTTTTCAATGAGGGAATACGTAGTATAGAAGAGCCCGGCCACGCCCACGGCTCCTAAGACGCCAACTTTCAAATTATCGACAAACTGGATAATATTCGTGGTAATCTCTGCGCCCTTTTCTCCTAAGGGATCAAATGCTTGAGAAAGAATGGGTTCGATTTGCTGATGAACGCCAAAGGCTTTGAGCACGGAAAACATCACGGCGAGAAAGGGGACCATCGAGAGCAGAGTGGTATACACCAGGCTCGTGGCACGAATACTCAGAAAACTTTCGCGGAATTCGGAGGCTGCCACTAAGCCCAGGCGCAAAAGCTTGACCCCAACTTGATGAATGCCGGTGAGCTCATGCACCTTCACGGTCCACACATCATGTTGGCAATAGTGTATGAGTCGTTCGATCATATAGGGAATGTTGCCTCGTCGCTACCCTACAAAGCGCGAGAGGAAATGTCTAGACGCATGCTGACTCTTTCCTCCTCCTCAACACTCTCCCCCAATCCCTGGGTCTTCTACCTGGGAACAGGCAACCAGTCATCTCGTTTGGGAGAAAACCCTCGCGTGAAGAAATCTTCCTTGACCACCATCGTGACCGAAAAAATATTTTCTTTACTTTGGATTCCCACTCTCCTCCTATGTTTTCTTGCTGGATGCCCAGCCTCTTCGGAATGGGACCGACAATGGCTCGAAGTTCAAACCTTGCTCCAGGAAGGCCGGCTTCAAGAGGCCAAAAAACTTCTGCAGGATATATTACCATCAATTCGCCATAATGGACCTGCAGATACGCGGTATGCTCAGGTTATCTATCAACTGGGAAATATTGCTCGTCTGGAAGGGGATACTGGCCAAGCCGAATCATATTACTGGGAAGCGTTGCCCCTCATTGCTCAATCCTTCGGCCCTGAACACCTACATATGGCTGACCCTTTGACAGAACTGGCTAGCCTCTATCAACAAAAAGACCAACCGAAGATTGCCTTACCCCTGCTTAAACGTGCCTTGGCCATTCGAGAAAAAACTTGGGGCACTTCCGATCGCCAATTACTCCCCACACTCAAACAGTATCATATTTTGCTCATGGTTTCGGATGATCACAAAGAGGCCGTACAGATATTAACCCGCATCGCCCATCTTGAGCAGACACCTTCCTGACCCATCCCAATCTTTTCGACATCAATAAGTCATTTGGCTATGCCTTCGCCTACCCGCCTTGCATCCATTATATCCATCGCTATTGCTCTTTCTGTACGATTGCCGTAGGATATTTTGCAATTTTATATCCCACAGCGGATTCGGACAACCTAAGTTTTCCCACGTCGTCTCAGGTGCGGTTTCCATCTCCTCTTGCTATCCCCTTTGCAATGAAAAAACGCATTGCCATACAAGACTTGCGACCAGGTATGTATATCGCCGGCATGGACCAGTCCTGGTTTCAAACGCCCTTTCTTCGTCACAAATGGCTGGTAAAACGTGATGACGAAATTACCTTATTACGGAGTTATGGGGTTCAAGACGTGTTCATCGACACGGAAAAGGGATGTGATGTGACTGCGGCTTCCAGTGTTCAGGAATCTTCAAGCACTCAAGCTTCTTCTGATGAATCGCTCTCACCTCCACATCTCGACCTCGGACCGAATCCCGAAGACATCGAATCGGCTCGACTCCTCCGCGCAGAAGCCATCTCGACCCTGGATTTATTTTTCAGTCAAATGGAAGCCCCTTCCCCACAGCATCTCCTAGAAGTTCGAGATGTGGTAAGCACCATTTTGGATGGGCTTTTAGAACATCAAGCAGCCATGGTGTCCTTAATTCAAATGCGCCGTTTCGATGCCAGCCTTGCGACCCATGGAGTCGATGCGGGCGTCCTCGCGATGGCCATCGGGCAAGAAAACAGCTGTGATCCGTCACACCTTAAGCTCCTGGGGCTTGCTGCCATGGTCCACGACATCGGCCAACTACGCTTGCCTCTCAATCTTTTGCGAAAAATTCAGCCCTATTCACCTCAGGACCACCAACTGATTCAGGTCCATTGTGACATGGGCGAGGCTATCCTCAATCAATTCCCTGACTTCCCCCAAGAATCGAAACAGATGGTTCTGCAACATCATGAACGACTGGATGGATCTGGATATCCTAAGGGTTTACAGGGAAATGAAATTTCTGAGTTGACGCAAATTTTGAGTATTGCTGATACCTATGATGCTCAGATCAGCGGGCGCTGCAGCCAACCACCTGTCCCTCCTGCCCGAGCGTTGTCCGAATTGTATCGGGCAGCCGTTGCAGGGCAGTACTCGAGCTCTTTGGTTCAACGGCTAATTCATCTTTTAGGCGTGTATCCAATTGGCTCGCTCGTCCGGCTGAACACCGGGGAGCAGGCTGTGGTAATCTGGGTGCATAGCCATTCCCGTATGACTCCCACGATAAAATTACTCAAAGACGCTGAGGGACAGCCGTATGAAGAACAAGAAATCATTGACCTGTCTTCGCAAGCAAATAACGAGACGGCACGTTCGATTCAAGAATCCATTGATCCCTATGACGCAGGTTGGGATATAACAAAGATCCTGGACTCATTATGGTAAGGGCCAAGAACCCATTTTTCTATTTCGCTACCTCCAATCAATGAATCCACACCATCCATTCCAAGAACTTCATCAAATGGATCTTCCGAGTCTTAATCAAGCTCTACGCTCCGCACAAGCATTTGTGCATACGCTGTTGGATTCTATTCATATTGGTATTTGTCAGGTGAACACCCAGGGACACATTCTCTCGCTCAATTTAGAGGGGGCTCGCATTCTTCAGCGAACGGAACAAGCCTGTCTGGGGCAAAATTTTCATGAACATTCCGGCTGCCTGAGTGTCGACCCCATCACGCAAGAAGCAGATTGTCCGATTAGCCAAGTCTTGAAAACCGGAAAATCCATTTGGACTCCAAAACTGTTGATTCGGCGACCCAGCGGAGAAACGCGGTGGGTGGAATTCCAATGTACCCAACTCACCGACCCCCATAACCCTGGTGCATTGTTAATCTTCCGCGATCTAAGCCAGCAGCTTCAACAACACGAGGAACACCAACACCTCGCCTCCATGCCTGAGGAAAGCCCGAATCCTATTGTGGAAGTGGACCCGCAAGGACGTTTGACCTATGCTAACCCAGCCATGATCGCACTGTTGGACACCTATCGCTTCCGAGAAGACGGTATCCCACAAGTCTTACCTCCTGCCCTCACACATATTGCAATGGAATGTCTGAAATCTATGACTCCACAGAGAGGATTGACCGTTATCGTCGATACACATCACTTTGATTGGACGTTTTCTCCCATACAGGAAAAAGGGCTTGTTCGGGGCTATGGTTTAGACATTACCAATCATGTCCGGGTCAAAAATAGGTTGACGGAACTCCAATCCCAATATTCCTCCTTGGTCGACTCCGCACACGAGGGGATTATTTCAGCTGATCTTCACGGCACGATTGTTTCATGGAATCCGGCAGCCGAGGCCATGTTTGGCTTTCAGCGGGAAGAAATTATTGGCCAAACCATCCTGACGCTCCTAGAGGAAGGCTATCGGGACATATATCGAAAGGGGTTGGAGGATATTAGCTATGGCGAGTCTGTGGTGCATCCCATTCAACAACCATTGGAATTGATCGGTCTCCGCAAATCTGGCGACGCGTTTCCTTTAGAAATTTCATTGACAAGCTGGAAGGTGGGCCTAGACACGCATTATGGCTTTATTCTGAGAGATATTTCGGATCGAAAGCGCATTGAGCAGTCCCTTGTGGCAGAAAAAGACCGTCTGGTGACTGCGCTCCAATCCCTTGACGAGGGGATCATTACGACGGATCGAGAAGGCCGTATTACCTTTTTCAATCCCCTCGCAGAACAGATAACAGAATGGGCTTATCAGGACGCACTAACCCGACCCCTTCAGGAAGTGTTTCGTTTAGCCAACAAAACTTCGCAACAACAAGATGATGCCGCGCCTTTACAATTTTCTCCCGCTTCGTCAGCCCTTGCAGAATCCGATACCCCCCATATACTCATCACCAAACAGGGCCTTCAACGAACGATTTCCATGCGAGAAACACCTATCCGCGATGACCATTCCCACCTGATGGGAACGGTCATCATGTTCCACGATAGAACTGATCAGAGCCGGCACCAAGATGAACAGCAACGGATCAGCAAATTAAACTCCCTGGGGGTTTTGGCAGGAGGCCTTGCCCATGATTTCAATAATTTGCTCACGACGATTCTCGGGAATGTGTTCGTCGCCAAATTGCGGATGGTTCCTCAAGACCCCCTGACACAAAATCTGGAACAAGCCGAACATGCCTGTCTTCGTGCCAAAGAACTTACCCAGCAACTCTTAACGTTTGCTAAAGGTGGCGCGCCGATTAAGACCTCTCTCGCACTAGGAGATCTCCTTCGAAAAAGTGTCATTTTTGCCTTATCTGGTTCCTCGATTAGTTGCCATTTCGACATTCCCCACGATCTTTGGCCCTTGGATGCCGATTCGAGTCAACTTCGTCAAGTCATCCAAAACATTACGATTAATGGCCGCCAAGCCATGTCCCAAGGTGGACACTTTTCGATTCGGGTTGAAAATGTCGCACTCTCTACCCTGCCGGCATTACCTTCCCCAACATTGCCACTGGGGAATTGTGTGAAAATATCATTCAAAGATCAGGGTTCGGGAATAAAGGACCAGGAGTTACCCAATATCTTTGATCCATATTTCACCACCAAACCCGGCGCCTCCGGCTTGGGGCTGGCTACCGCGCATAGCATCATTCAACAACATCAAGGATACATCAGTGTTCACTCTGATGTAGGAAAAGGCACAACCTTCACCGTGTATCTCCCATCGTCGTATTCATCTGTTGACGTTGCCCGTCAGGCCATTCCGAAAGGACGCGGGCGGATCTTGGTCATGGACGATGAACAAAGCATCCGCCAAATGGTCGAAGATGCTTTGACTCAATTCGGTTATGAAGTAACAGCCGCACCGGATGGACAAGCCGCCATTGATCTGTTTTCAGAAGCCCTGAGGAGTGGGAAAACCTTTGATGCGATACTTCTCGATCTCACGATTCCGGGTGGAATGGGGGGGAAGGAGACCATACAACATCTTCGAAGATTAGACCCTCACGTGAAAGCCATTGTCACCAGCGGCTATTCCGAGGATCCAATCATGTCAGATTTCCAAGCTTATGGCTTCCAAGACATCTTGGTAAAACCCTACAAAATTATCGATCTCGCCAAAACGCTAGAATCCCTCTGTGCTCCACCCAAAAGCAAGACCGTTCACTGATCTGGACAAGGCATAACTTCATGCCAAATAGATTTTTCTAAGCACTCTACAGGCTGCCCTCTAAATCTACAATAAGCGACCCGGAACCAATTGCTACGAAGGGCAATAAAAAGAGTAGAGGGGGAAGGAAGGGAAGAGAGAAATGGATTCAAGGCACAATACGCTGAATATTATTTCAAAAAAATTCTTTTCTTTAATCTCCAGTGGCTTTAAGGAAAGGGGAATCTATTAAGCGACTTACCTATCTATTCTATTACAAGCAAGCAGGCTCCTGACGAATCAAAGCCTGTTGTTGAATCATAGGGAGCTTACGCAACATCCGATTACTTAACGACAAATTCTCTTTGGCTTTTTCATAAAACGTGGGTTGCGTTTCCATAGCTTTCTCAAAACACCGGGAGGCCCGAGCATATTGTCTTTCTTCAAGAAATGCCACTCCGAGATTGTTGTAGGCCTTTGCCGGGTCCATCCCACGCGTATATGCATCATATGCCAAATCATAATGCCCTAATTTTGCCAAGGCCAAACCTAAGTTGTTGGCAATTCTGTCGTTGCTACCGCTAGTCTGCAAGGCCTGTTGCAACGTTCTGACAGCATTTTCATATTGCTTGTCTAAGTAATAGGCCATGCCCAAATTATTCAAGATGGCGGGATTATCGGCCTTTTGCTCCAAAGCCACTTCGTACATGTGAATAGCATCCTGATGGGCATGCCGCCGATCAGCAACAATTCCCAAATAATTGGTGCTCGTCCAGAGTTCCGAATCGTAGAGTAAGGCCGCTTGAAACTCTCGTTCGGCTTCAACATCCTTTTCCATCTTCAGCAAGGCTCGGCCCATGCCTTCATATGCTGAGGCGAAATTCAAATCATAATCCAAGATTTCATGGAATTGGTCATAGGCCTCCTGAGATTTTCCTTTTTCTAAATAAATGACGGCTAATTTATAGCGTACGAGGATTCGTTCCGGAGCAATATTCAATACTTTTTTATATTGAACTTTAGCCATTTGAAGATCCCCTTGCTGGAAATGCGCGTCTCCCAATTTTTCATAATCCTCTTCTGTCATTTCTTTCGAGAGGTCAACCGCTACCTGAGGTTCAATTTCAATTCCAGCTTTTTGTCGTTCTAAGATTTGTTGGTAATGCTCATCTTGGACAGAAAAAGCTGGTTTCTCTTTTGTGCTACAGGCATTGGCTACCAACAACAGGCCTGCTAAACCAAATATACATACGTTTTTCATGTTCGTAACTCCCTCAAGATGGTTAACAACTTCAGTAACAGTTTTCCATTTATTTTCTAAGTACATCATTTGTAAAGATGTTTTTCTGATGTTCTATTTTAGTTAATATGGAAATCTTCTAGTGTCTAACTTTTAGCCAATCTCCAAAAGCGCAAACAAAATTATTCATCAAAAATCCGCAAAATTATTCATCAAACGAATAGCCCCTGGCCCCGCAATGACGACCATGAGACTTGGGAAAATAAATAAAATAAGCGGAATCATGAGTTTAACCGCCAACTGAGCAGCCTTTTCTTCGGCCTTCATGCGACGATTCATTCTCATAGAATCAGAATGGACGCGTAACGCCTGCCCTATGCTCGTCCCAAATCGGTCGGTTTGAATGAGCAAAGCCACGAGACTTCGAATATCTGCTAAATCAGTTCGTTGCACAAGATTGCGCAGAGCTTGTTCACGCGAAAGTCCGGCCCGTAATTCAAGATTGAGAAGACTAAATTCGTCTCCAAGATCTTTATGACCCATGATGATTTCTTGACCAACACGATTCATGGCTTGATCCAATCCCAATCCAGCCTCTACACACACCACCATAAGATCAAGAGCATCGGGGAATCCATCCACCAGTCGCTCTTTTCGCTTATTGATGGAAGAACTTAACCACAACTGAGGCGCGTAAAATCCTCCAATCATACAGAGCACCAAAATCCCGGGGAAGGCATAAGGAGAGGACATATCCCTGGTGGCTTCTGTGCCAAAAACGAGAAAACTCACTCCAAACAAAATAGCAAGAAATATCCGTGATCCCAGGAAAAGGATTGGAGCACGAGAATTTCGATAGCCGGCAGTCACAAGTTTGTCACGAATACGAGAAACTTGCGCTTGGTCTTTTGGCTTACTCACTTGGCCCAAACGCTCTAACAAATACTCCAACGAATGCCGAAGGGTTGAACTTTTCTTTTCAAGCGTTTTCCCAGGGGAAACCCGGATAGATTCTCCCTTAACTCGAGCGCCCCATTCGGATTTCCGTTGTTTGGATTGGTAGAAACTATACATACCCCAACCCAGCAACAGCAGCATGACGAAAACCAACATACTAATAAGAAGAAGAGGTTCCATTTATTTTTACACCTTTATTTGACACATATTTCTCATCACAAATGCCCCGATACACATCATCAGGCCCGCTCCGGCAATCATCATATGACCAACAGGATCTTCAAACAGTAAGGACATATACTCTTCGTTTAAGTAGAACAGGACCCCTGCCATCACAAATGGCAGGGCAAAGAGAATATAACCAGATAACCGTCCTTCAGCAGAGAGCGATTTTATTCGCCCAAACAATTCATACCGTTGCCGAATTAACCGACTAATCGCTTCAATGATTTCCGCTAAATTCCCTCCGGTTTCACGTTGAACGGTCAATGCAGTGACGAAAAATTTTAAATCGATACACTCAACACGGCCTGTTAAATTCCGTAAGGCCTCTGGAACATCAATGCCAAAGGAGATTTCCTCAACCGTTCGCCCAAATTCCGGACCGATGGGATCAGGGAATTCATCACCCACCATTTTCATCCCAACCGAGAACGCATGACCTGCTCGAAGGGCGCGAGCCATCAAATCAAGTCCATCCGGCAATTGTCGTTGAAATTCACCAAATCGCCTTTTTCTTTTGAACTTAATAAACACCCATGGCAACATAGACCCAACTACACCCAGCATCAGTGCAGTGGGCAATCCCCAATCTTTGAAGGCACCGATTAAACAGCCTACCATTCCAAGGCAACCGCTCAATAAAAAGAATACCCCAATGGGCATTTGGCTATTGGCTTGCTGTAATAATCTTTCTAACCCGCCAAGATTACTGAGGGAAGATAACAATTGCTGAATCCAGGGAACTTCACTGAGTTTGCGTTTGCGTAAAATTTCTTGTTCTGCCGTTTTCTCTTTTTCTTGAACGCGCCTTCCTGATCCGCGCAGTCGTCGTTTCATATTCCGTTGTTGAGGACTGACAAATTGGTGGTAAAAGTAATACCCACCTTCAATGAGTAAAATCAACGAAAGAAATATTCCAAGACTAATGACGATCGTCATGCCAATTCTCCTACATACCCCAAGAATAAAAAATTTCTATTCTTACACTTCATAAATTTTTTCAGGGTCGAAGATATTTAAATCACAAGAAATTCCTAAAGCCTTAAAACGTTCGACGAACTTCGGTCGAACCCCGGTCGCTTTAAAGACTCCATGAACCTTTCGCTGTTCATCAAGGCCAGTTTGTTGAAACAAAAATATTTCTTGTAAGGTAATGGTCTCACCCTCCATACCGACAATTTCTGACAAACTGGTCACTTTCCGTGATCCATCAGACAATCTGGTCATTTGAAGAATGACATCTATGGCCGAACTAATGTAATGACGCAATGCTTTTGTTGCCAGATTCAAACCAGCCATGGCTACCAAGGTCTCAACCCGTGTCAAACAATCACGAGGCGTATTCGCGTGAATGGTTGTCAATGACCCATCATGACCCGTATTCATGGCCTGAAGCATATCCAAACATTCCCCGCTTCGAACCTCACCCATGACAATTCTGTCAGGCCGCATCCGCAAACAATTTTTGACGAGCTCCCGCTGGGTTACTTCACCGCGTCCTTCCACATTGGGAGGACGAGTTTCCAGTCGAACCACATGCTCCTGACGTAATTGCAACTCGGCGGAATCTTCAATCGTCACGATACGTTCATCGGAAGGAATAAATCCTGACAAAATATTGAGAATGGTCGTTTTTCCGCAACCGGTGCCCCCTGAAATCAAGATATTCAACCGAGCCTCAACAATTCCTCGCAAAAGTTCGGCAATTTCCGGCGTCAGCGAGCGTTTTTCTACTAAGTCTCGAATTTGTAGTTTATCCTTGGAGAATTTCCGAATTGAAACCGAAGATCCATCGAGTGCAAGGGGCGGAATAATGGCATTCACGCGTGATCCATCTAACAAACGAGCGTCGACCATGGGAGACGATTCATCAATCCGACGCCCAACAGCTGACACAATTTTTTCAATGATTTTTCGCAAATGATTTTCATCGCGAAACTTCACATCGGTTAATTCAAGTTTTCCAGCGCGTTCCACATAAATTTGGTCAGCCCGGTTCACCAAGATATCGTTTATCGTCGGGTCCTGAACCAAAGGCTCAAGCGGACCAAGCCCCATGACTTCATGCTGGATATCAGAGATGAGCGTTTCCCGCTCTTTCATACTTAGAGGGACAGATTCTGCTTCCAGCAGCTCAGTGACGAGTTTGGTCAACTCCGCTTTCAGCAGGGCATTGTCCAACGTCGCGATGATTGTAAGATCTAACGCATCAATCACTTGCCGATGAAGGCGCTCTTTAAGAGGACTGAGATCCAACGCTCCTGATCCAGAGCTTGCTCCTACCTCACTCCATTCTGATTGAAACATAATGCTTCGTTTCCTTTACCTAATTTCATCGAAAAAAACGGTTTTCACGTGGCGGCCTGGGTTTTTCCAGACTTAAAAGGGCGCAACCAGCCAAGAACGGAGGATTTTCCTTGAGACTTATTCGGTTGATCCTCAAAAGAATTGGCAAAATCCATATACGACTTCCCAACGGTTGACTTAGGAGCCGTTTCAATCAGCGGCTTCCCACTATTCACTGAATGACTAACCGAGGGATAATCATTCGGGACCAACCAATGGGATTTTTGTTTGAGAATTTCTTCGGTTTCCAGCAAGACATCCTTTTCGACAGGTAAATACCTGTTCATGATTAATCGCAATTTAGCGGGAGGAAATCCGGAGCCACGAAGCAACTCCAAAATTCGTTTCGTACGATGGACGACAGGAACCATCAAAGTCGAGGTCACTAAGATTAAGGAGGCCAATTCCAGGGCTTTCTTCGTGGTCAAATCCAAAACATGCCCACAATCAATCACAACATAATCAAAATTGGCTTGGAGAATACGCAGCGTGCTTTCGACACAATCCGGACTTAAGCGACCCGTACTCAGATCGTCATATCCAGATGCGAGAATCTGCAGTCCCGACTCATATTTCGTCAGTATTCGAAATAAGAATGCTTGATCCAGCCTGGATGGGTCTGCAGCAATATCACGAAAACTATGAGAAGGTTGGAGATCAAGATAGAGGGGGAGATCACCCCCATGTTGATTCACATCGACTAACACAACTCTTGGCTTCTGGGGCAAATGCATCAAGGCTGCAGCAGTATTGACCGCCATACATGTGGTTCCCACGCCACCTTTTCCTCCAAAAAAGGCCAAGATTTTTCCTTCTTTTTTAATCTCGCTACCTTTCTCAGTTGGAGAGATGGCACGCTCTTGAAAACGGGCAAAGGCATCTTCCACTTCCTTTTTCTGTATGGGTTGGGCAAGAAACTCTTT
>QIDY01000234.1 GCA_003228495.1 Nitrospirota bacterium | reverse complement strand
GACACAAGACCAAATCTACCCTGTGGTTACTCTTAGCAAAGGCCTCTGAGAGATAGAGCATGGCCCTAGCCACCCCACCTCCGGCCATAGATGGGAGAAATATTGCAAGGTGCTTGCAGTCTTTTGATCCACCATCATCTTTTTTTCTTACTGGATTCTGGCGTAACGATATATCTGTAAATTGGAGGTATTTTTCTGAGGTGCTATCAATGTTGAACTCCGAGGCACGGGCACGCAATCGGGCCCGGTCTGGTGGTTTGTCCAGTACTGCAAGAATGGCATCGGCCAAGGCTTTGTCATTGCCTACCGGCACCAAGGTCCCAAAAGCTCCATACTGAAGAAGCTCAGCAGGACCGCTGGGGCAGTCTGTGCTGACAACTGGACACCCGCAGGCCAGTGCTTCGCCAATCACATTACCGAACCCCTCCCAAGCTGAAGAGAGAGCCAAGACCGACGCTCGTGCCATGAAAGCATAAGGATTTTTGGTAAATCCTGGCATTGAGACGTCTTGGGAAATACCAAGTGTTTTGGTCAGGGCTTCAAGCTCTCTGCGCAATCTTCCTTCACCCAGGATTACCAATCTGGCTCTGCGAGTCGAGCGAACATGACGGAATGCCCTCAGTAAGCATGGGAAGTCTTTTTGAGGTACAAGTCGCCCTACACCTAATATGACTGGTAGGTCATTGGCTGCAAACCAGGGATGCTTAACTGGGCTAAGGGATTTATTGTGTATCTCAAGATTCATTATCGGATTGTAAATGGTCGTGATCCGGTCACGAGGAATACCGGTCAATAAAGATACATCGTCTCCGACACCCTTTGAGACGGAGACAATTCCGTCTGCCCACGGGTATACCCGTCCAATAACCGGTGGAACAAAACGCCAGCGCCATTCTTTTTTGCTTTGGACAATGGGTGATAAACTAGAGCGCTCGTTGACTACGATACGAGTGGGTCCACCAGCAAGACGTTTAGCCCACAAAGCCACGAGGTTGCAGGGAGTTTTGGCGGAGAACAGCACGTCGGGTTTTTCGCTTTGGAGGTACCTCACCAGATCAGGAAGAAATTTGACCGGCTTGGGAACCGTATATGGTAACAAGATGGGAAGCAAGAGCGGCCATAGGGCTTTATAATCTGCTGTTAAGACACTGAGGCGACCGCGCCAGCCGGAACTTGCTTTGAGCTTAACAATTGTGACACCTGCAGGTATTTGATCCAAGTAGGGACCTGCCACACGGCATAACAAAAGATCAATTTTGTGCCCACGTGAGGCAAAGGATTTAGCAAGGTTAAGAGTAAACCTGGCAACTCCACCTCCGGCGAGAGAGGGAATGAACAGGGCAAGATGTTTGCTGTGTGGGGACTTTTTGACTGCCATTAAATGGTGACACATACGAGAGGTTGTATTGGAATTTCCCCTTAAAAGGGGAGACTTTACTATAACTTCCTTTCAAAGAAAAGGAACTTGAGTTGATTTTTCATGGCTTAGGGTTTTTGGCCTTGCACCCAGGATCCCTCCGGTAATAGGTTTTGTTTAATGTTCACTGCGGCCGTTCTCCGCAAAGGGGAACGAAAAAAATGTTGATAAGCTTTCAGGCCAATGCCGGACCAGGCTGTCCAGCACGTTCGCATCCACTTTTCACCCACGGCCGATTCTAGGGCCTTCTGAGAATATCGATGGGTCTGTTGATTGGCTTCTAGCAGCCGCAGCAACCAGTTTTCGGCCCATTGAATATACTGAAGGTTGGGGACGAAATGTAGTTTGCGCATTCGAGATAAGGTAAGGTGAGGATCCAAGTCCGTCTCGCTGTAACGTACCCCTAATTCAGTGAGTTGCCCTCGAACGATTTCCCGCTTTTTAGCATCTCCCAAATCAAAGGTCTGTTCGGTAATTTGTTCTGTGTGTATTCGTCCATAGACCAAACATTCGGGTAAATTACCGAGTTTGTATTTTTTTGCAAGCTTCACATGGAGGTCATAATCTTGACAACGAGGAAAATCATTTCGATAACCGAATTCACGCAGGAGGTCGGTCCTGGCCATGATAGATCGGTTACTCAGGGAACATCGAAACAGGAGTTGTACATCAACGTCTTCTGGTAAAATGGGCTGGCGCTTGATCTTTTTCAAGGAGTGGCCTTGTTCGTCCATCATGCGGCACCAACTCCCCACTTGGGCATAATCGTGATGGGCCTCTAGGAAGTTGATCTGTTTTTCTAATCGCATCGGATAGGCTCGATCGTCGCTATCCAGCATTGCGATATATTCGCCACGAGCGTACTCGATTCCTTTGTTGCGGGTCTTGGGAATCCCGAGATTTTTTTCATTCCTGATTATCCGCAACCGAGGATCTGTATAGGAACGCATGATGTCAACCGTACCATCGGTCGACCCATCGTCTATAAGGAGTATTTCGTAATTGGTGAAAGTTTGAGCCAAAATGCTTTCAATGGCATCTCCAATATACTTTTCTCGGTTATAGGCTGGAATAAATACGGTAATTTTTGGTGGTTCACCCATTATCAATACATCCGAAATTTCTTCAAGAAAGTAAGGTTAATCAGTTTGGCAAAACGAAGAACGGCCAAGCAAGGCTTGAGCTTGAAGACTTTTCAGTGCAGACTTGATGAATGGCATTACTAATAACCCTTGGGCGCCGCACCAAGTAAGCGTCCAAGGCGGTCAAGGGGTGTGAAACGATTGATCACAACAATGAAGACTTTTCGCATACGATCGGGAGGGCATTGGATTTCTCTCACACCGTGCCAAGAAGCCTCTTTTCTGGCAAATAAGAAGCTATAGTTGCCCAAGGTCTTTGAGGAAATGGCTCTGTCAAAGTCTTCAAACTTCGGAGCTGATTTGCGATTTAAATGTTTATTGGTTTCAAGGACCACTGTCTCGCCACCCCAAGCCGGGTCCCAGTCTGCTTCTGTGTTGAAGTAAAAAATATGAGACCCAAGTTTATGCTTGGCATCGCAGTGAGGTGAAACGGAACACCCGTTCGGGGTGTAATGCCAGTGGAAATTTAGTTCAAGAGAAGAGACACCTAGTAATCTTTTTAGGAAATCATGGTATCTCTTCCCATGGAGTTCTTCCATAAACTCTTTCCACGGCTTTGCCAAAGGAAGGCCATCTTGATATTCAAGCGTATACCGATCGTGTGATTGTTGGCCGTGGGCTCGTTTTACTCCAAAACGGCCTTCCAAGAGTGAAACATCGGGCAGTGAAGTGAGAAGTTGCTGATAACCGTCTTGTGTTATGAGTTCTTGCGGATTAATCCAAGGATAGGGTTTTTGGGCTTGAAAGGTAGCAGGATCTATTATGTTCAGTCGGTCAAAGTCTAAATAGGCCATTGGAGTTTCATTTTCAGAGAGTGGGAATTTTTCCTCTGTCACTATTTTACAAAAAAGACTGACATCCGGTTACCTACATCCAACGTTGATGCCAGGCCTGAAGCATCAGAGCACTCCATAACTGTTTCTTGAAATCGTGGGTCCCGGAAATATGTTGTGACCATTTCTTTCTAATGAGTTCAGAGTCAAGTAATCCGGTTTCTTTTAAGGCGCGTTCCGAAAGCAGGTCTTCAGCCCAATCACGAAGAGTGCCGCGAATCCATCCATCCAGCGGTATTCCGAAGCCCATCTTCTGGCGCTCTATTAACTTTCGAGGTACATATTGATACAAGATTTGGCGAAGGATCCATTTTCGCTCACCGTCTCGTATTTTCATGTGTCGAGGAAGTGACCAGACGAATTCAACTACTCGATGATCGAGGATGGGCACCCGGACTTCCAAACTGACTGCCATGCTGGCTCGATCGACTTTGGTTAAGATATCATCCGGAAGATTAGTCACTATATCAATGAACTGCATGCGAGTCACCAAGTCGGGCAAGTCATCCGCTAGGGTCTCATCAGAAAATACTCCCCTTGGTTCTATGTCTGCACCGTGAACTAATGAAACCGGATCGTTCCAACGACTCAACAGATAGCGGTTCAACGCATCACCATTCTTCAAAGAAAAGGACTCAGCAAGCCTTCGAACTTTCTTGGATGCATTCGATACTTTCCTCGGCAATATGCCTAAAAATTCATCAAGAAGGTGGGGAAAGATTCCAAGGACCTTAGATAAGACCGGTCTTAGGGTTTTAGGCACTTCCAAGACCCGGCGCCACTTCTTTTCGACTTTGAAATAACGGTTATAGCCGGCGAACAGTTCGTCGCCCCCGTCACCGGAAAGGGCGACTGTGACATCTTGCCTAGTCATTTGTGAAACGAGAAACGTTGGGATTTGGGACGTATCCGCAAAGGGTTCATCGTACCAATCGGGAAGTTGGGGTAACAGTTCGCAAATATGGCGAGATTCCACAATGACTTCCCTGTGATCCGTCCCGAGATGCTCTGCAACCTTCCTGGCATGTACCGATTCGTCAAAATTTCCTTCGGAATACCCGATGGTAAAGGTTTTCAAGGGAAGAGTGCGGTATTTTTGCATGAGGGCAACAACCGCTGAAGAATCAACTCCACCGGATAGAAATGCACCCAGTGGTACGTCAGCGACCATTCGGCATCGCACAGCCTCTCCAAGCACTTCCTCAAGGCCTTGGAGCGCTTCTGTATCGTTGAGTTTCCTGGGAGCAGCAACACCGCGACGTGCAACCTCTCGCATGTCCCAATAACGCACTATTCGTGGTGATTGACCGGCTTGAAACGTGAGAATACACGCCGGCTCCAACTTGAAGACATTTTTGTAAATGCTCTGTGGTGCAATGATGTAACTGAAGCGCATGAATGTTGCAACAGCATTATGATCAATCTCGGCTTGAAATCCAGGGTGAACTCGCAATAATTCTGAACCAAACAGAAACAATTTTCCAAAATGTGCCCAATAGAGTGGTTTAATTCCCAGGCGGTCACGAACTAATTTCAACGTGTGCTCCTGGCGATCCCATAGGCTAAAGGCGAACATCCCGATGCATCGTTTTACCGTTTGTTCCACGCCCCAAGTCGCGCAGGCCTCCAGAAGAACTTCGGTATCACTAGTTCCGCGAAAGGACTGGTTGCGACTTTCTAATTCGTTCCGTAGCTCCAGTGAGTTGTAGATTTCCCCGTTATACGTCAGAACATATCGTTTATCACGCGAAACCATTGGCTGGTGACCGGCGGAAGTCAGGTCAATGACAGCGAGGCGGCGATGAGCTAGGCCAATGCCATGAGCTCGGTCAAGCCATACTCCACCATCGTCTGGCCCACGGGCGGTCATGGTTTCAGCCATTGCAGTGGCCACTCTCTCGTAATCATACCGTTGGCTCAACTGAGAGAGGTCTAAAAAACCAGCGATGCCACACATAGAAAATTACCTCGTCCCAATTATCCGGGGGGAATCTGTGAGAAGTTTCCGCATAGGTAATGAAGATGACGGGAGTTTATGGAGAGAAAGATTCCAAGCTTGAAGATTTAGGGTATCAATAGCGTTTTGGCCACTGCCTCTCCTATCACCCGATTGCCACGAGCCGAATAGTGACCACTTCCAGGTTCAAAGAGCGCTTGGAAAGAGCTAACTTCTGTTTCATGGACAAGATCAGGAGCAGGATCGATGAGGTCGAAATTGGCCATTATGTCGTCAAGAAGATTTTGATAACTCAATGATTTTCCTACCACTAATTTTTTGATAGGTTTTTTGGTAGGGAGGTGTACAATGACGAAGTGAGCGCCAGCTTGCGTGACCTCACTTTCGAAAGCCTGGATAATGCGCCAGGCTAATTTTCTTGATGTTGAGTCAAGAGCGAAAAAATCGTAGTTTTTCCGCCTAGGCGAGAATTTCGTCGTGAGGCCAGTTATGGTAAATGCCACTAATCGGCTTGCATAGAGCGGACTATCCGTATAGTTACTTGTCTGGAAAAAAAACTCGTGTTTCTTTAATTCCCATGAATGAAAATTCTCGAGGGTTGAAATGATATCTTCTGGTGGAAGGGTCGGCACGTTCACAAGTCGCAGGTGGTCACCGTCAAGGAGAAAGCGGGGTTTTGAAAAGATAATGCCGGTATCCGGACTATAAAGAAACCGTAAGATATTCATGTTCCGCTTCACATTGGATTTTTGAAATCCAAAAAGAACAATATTCGGCTTCAAGGGTTTCCCCTGTTTTTCCCAGCGAAGGAAGGCTTGATCCATGCCATATCCAGGACCTCCAAGGTTAAGCACTTCGACGGTATGGCCCTTTTTATTGAGTTGTGATTCTAAAATTGCGCCCCAAGAATCTTCGTAGGGAACACTGTCACCATGGGTAAAGGAATCACCAAAAATGGCTATCCGCAAGATGCCTGGGATTGGTTGTTTGGAGGTCTCTTTTCGTTGAGAGGATGTCCTGACACCGGAGGAATTAGAAAAATATAATCCTCCAGGAAATTCACCATTGGGTCCAACCGTCCAACCCAGATCTTGATCGTACGCATAATAGGTCTGTTTGCTCTTGACATGCTTTTCTAGTTTTTTTTTCAGGGTATTCACTGGTAAGTAAAAAGGCTTTACACGAAATGATCCCACATAGATATTTCCATCGCTGTCTTGAGAAGATAGTAGACGGATCCCCACTTCTCCCAGAATCAGGGTAAAAAGTACAGATGCAGCAATTAAAGACAGACGAAACGATGTCTCATTCCTAAACATAACATAAGCAGCAATATGTCCCATTCATGGAACTGAGGGAATAAGTTTTTCTTGGCACCTGAGGACAATCAAGAGATGTGTCTTGAGGTGGGGCATGCAAATGGTAGTTGGTTTCAACTGAGCAGAAATCAACTTGTTATTTTAGAAAGATCCTAGATCTTTTTTCATTTTTTAAACTTTTAAGACTTAGGATGAGTGGATTGAAACTGCCTAAAAAATCAGGTTGTCCATCATTTTTTCTTTCCGGAAGACCTGTTAACCCAATTTCCTAGTTTTCCCTGTACCCATTCCCTAAGTTTCGATTGTGATTGAAGATGTAGACGGTTATAGGGTTTCATTTGGTCATCAAGTTCATAGACGATGGGGGCCGCGGTACGGATTGTTATTTTTGGTATGTCCTTGTCCGTAATGTCGTCCACATGTTTCAGTAAACTTCGAAGGCTATTATTATGTGCCACAATCAGTATCCGTTTGTGTTGTTGAAGTTCAGGAACGATAGTACCGTGCCAGAATGGTAGAAGCCGCGCAAGTGTGTCTTTGAGGCTTTCGCTTCGAGGAAATTCGGTAGGTAAAAGTTGGGAATAAAGGGGGTCATGGCCGGGGAATCGTGTATCTGTGACATCCAAGGGTGGTGGAGGTATATCAAAATGTCTTTGCCAAATGAGAAGCTGTTTGGCTCCGTACTTTCTTGTCGCTTCCCACCAATCTAAGCCTTGTAACGCTCCGTAATGGCGTTCGTTGAGGCGCCAACTTTTCTGTATAGGAACATCTGATTGGTTCATGATGTCGAGTACAATCCGAAGGGTTTCGGTGGCGCGGTTAAGGCAAGAGGTAAAGCAAAGATCAAATTTTAGTCCGTAATCCTTGAGCATTTGGCCGGCACGTTCGGCTTCTGAAATGCCGTGTTTACTCAATGCGATATCTGTCCATCCAGTAAACCGCTTTTCCTTATTCCAAATGCTTTTGCCGTGTCGAAGAAGTGTAAGAGTTGGCATTTGTTGAGATTCAATACGTGAATGAGAAATCTTTGTACCAGGAATCTTAAAAGAAGGGTGTCATCAAACCAAACGAAAATTCATCAAGATGAACGCTGTCATTCACAAACCCTTCTAACCATTACAATTTTTGGCAGGCTACCATGACTATTTTCTACTCACAACAAAAACGGCATACACTTTTCCATCTTTTAGCACGGTCCATTGTAGTATTGTCCAACATATTTGTGCCTGAGACCCCTTTTCTGACCCGTTTGCCGAAATTGGCCCTGCTATCATCTCTCTGGGAATTCGGTCTACCCATTATCTGTTGAAGATTTTAGGGGTAACTATCCTGGTTTTATGTACTTTTGGCAATCTCATAAAATATCAGTTTTTCTTTAAGGTCGGGTCCTGTGCCAAGTATTTCTCATCGTTTAGTGAAGCACAATGGCTCGATGCCAGATTTTTTTAGTATAAGCTCCACACTCCTTTCATTGACAAAGAGAAGAGGTTCAGGAAAGATGCTTGAAAGATTGAACCTGGACCAATCGGTTTTTTTTGGCTAGCACACCGCAACAGAGGATGTGTCAATATGAGTGAAATCTCATTAATTTTCATGCACTTATCTTGTTGCGGCGATTCTCTGAAAATCTTCAATGAATAGCCAGGTAAGATGAACCCTTCCACTGATATACCGGAAATGGAAAAGCAACCTATTCGGCAGAATTGGCTGCATAAGCTCTTACATAAACATTTGAGGATTCCTCGCTCAATGATCCAACCGTTTCTTATGGCGGTGAAGATTGCTGGGAGTCCTGGACAATACCGGTTGCGAAAACGTTATGCGAAAGAAAGTTTGGCATCCACTAAGAAGCGGCTGATTATTCCCAACAAGGACGGCTATCGATTTTTTGAGGGTGGCGATATTCCGGGAATTGATGCGCTTGTCCGGTACTGCACGAGGGTTTATGAAGAATCCCGAACGTTATTCTCACCGGAATATCTTCAAAAGCATCCCACGAAACGTTTTCTTCTTCCCATTCTCGAAGGAGCTGAGTTCTGTCGTCATCCCCAACTCATTCAATTCATGGTTTCGCGGCCCATTTTGGATTCTGTGACCGGCTATTTGGGAACTATTCCGCGATTAGTCGGAGCGAGGTTATGTTGGTCACCTCCGAATGAAACTGCTCGTTCAAGCCAACTGTTTCACTTTGATTACGAAGATCTCACGCAGCTAAAGGTGTTTGTTAACATCTTTGAAACGAAGGAAGATCAGGGGCCCCTCACCTTTATTCCTGCGGATATTTCTGAGCATGTCCAGAAATCTATCCGGCGTGTTAGTCGGGTTAGTGACGAGCGAATTTACAAGGCCGGTGCGAGAAATAAGGAGGTCAAGCTTATTGGCCCAGCTGGGTCAGGAGCCTTCTTGGACACATCTCGCTGTCTTCACTATGGGAGTCGGTTTAATCGAAGAGATCGTTTAGTCTTAATTATCCAATTTCTTAACATTCATACAGCCTATCAATCTACTGCACCTTTTCAAGTACCTCCTGATCTTCCGGGACTTGATCTTGATTCTGTTCAAAAGTTAGCGCTAGGTATTCATTGACCGGAAAGGATTCGGTCGAAATTACCCAAACATTAATATTTCAGGTAATCCCTACGTTATTCACCGAATATGCTTTCGGAGGCGTCGCATGAGTTTAGACGCTTTTCGTTTGGCAAAAAACCCTGCCTGACGTATCGCCCAGGTTTTCCTCAACCACTCTAAACGTTGTTGAATCTCTCTAATTGAGGCGTAAGGTAAAGAGGATTTGAACCCGCCTGTGGAAATTTCATGTACGTCAGGTTTTTGGGCAACGGCCCGGATATGATGGAAATCGCTTATTCGCTTCTTGTCGATCTGACATTCAATTAATCTAAACCCAGTCGATTCAAGGTATCGGGCGGTTGTGTGTACGGTGAGATGATACTGGTGGGCCAGACCTGACTCAAATATCGATTGTATTTTATATCGCGCGGGTAAGAGGACATCTTTTTCATCAAGAAAAAGATACCCCCCCGGCACCAACATTTCAAATAATTTTTCTAGCAAGGTACGAGGGGAAAGAATGTGTGCTAGGACGTGATGCATCAAAATATTGATAACATCAAATTGAAGCTGGTAGGGAATCGGTAAGGTTGGAAAACCTGAGAAAGGCAACAACGATACCTCAGTCAACCCCCGAAGTTTTGTGGCGTACTGTATGTTTTTTTCGAAGGGTTCAGCACAATACACGATTGCCCCTTCAGATTTTAATCTTGCAGCGAGAGCGCCTGATTGGCATCTTAAGTTGAGGATCTTTTGATCTTTTATGCCTGTAAACCGTTTAATAATATCTAGTCCCCACTCCGCTGTGGCATCTTGTTTCCGAATGTCGTCTTGATCTTCTAGCCCTTCTCCTGGCCTCATTCGACTGCCTGGATCATTCCTGAAATCATCGTCGTAAAAACTATCTAGGGTGTCTGGGGAAAGTTGGGGGCAAGCATACATCAGATGACAGTGACCACACAGGACTATTTGGCTATTCAAGGGCGACGGTTCTGCCAGGAGAAAGGCCTCGGTAGAATGGCAAAGGTCACAAGCTCCTTCCACTCTAGTCTCATGGGAAGTTTGGCGGGATGGTATGGCAAGGGTAGGGCTCATAGGTTGCATATGTTTACATATTACGATCCAGCTTTCCTACAATTCTTCATGAGAACTCATTACCCAGTGGGAAAAGGGCATAGCCCTGTGTCCCTAAGTTTGAAGTCTCGAATCTTTCTGTTCTTGTGAATGAACAAATTCAGTTAATTTTAAGTCCCACATGGTATCGATACTAATCAGATATTCAGAAAGGATGAGAGCTCCTGTCCGTTTCCCCATAATGCTACCATCTTCGAGGAGACATTTGCGCGTGATGACATAGGCTACCCCATTTCGGTGATAAACCGGAGTCAGTTGTTGTCGGGCGATAATCTGGTTTCCGGCTGGATCGTAATAGTTGATACGGCTGGAGTCTACCGTAAGTTGTTTTAGGGGATGTCCTTTCGAATCAGTTTCCGAAACGGTCCACACGGCATCCCACTGTTCATTCACAAGCATCTGAATAGCTTGAGTAACATGCTTTGCTTGTCTCAATGGGGAGGTTGGTTGAAGCATGACCACAATATCATATCTCACCTTATCGATGCGCTCTATTTCCTTGAGGGCGTGAATGAGCACTTGCGCATCAGATATTTGGTCTCCGGAAAGGTCTTCTGGCCGAAAGAACGGAGCATCCAAGCCGGATTGACGTGCAACTTCGGCAATCTCTGGGTGATCGGTAGACACGATAGCTCGGTCTATCATAGAAATTTCTGAGACAAAATGCCCCACTCTTGCAACGAGGGGAACCCCTAAAAAGGGAATAAGATTCTTCAGGGGAATTCCCTTGCTGCCACCACGTGCTGGACAGACTGCAAGTATCCTTTTGTTTTCAATCAATTGGGGCTCCAAAAGGGACTCGAAGAGAATCTTATTGAGGCGACGCGATCATTTTAAAATACTTGTGTACTCTGTATGTATGTCAGCCACTCGGAAGGAACCTCCAATTTGGCATGTAATAGTCAAAATGGTTTTAACCTAGAAACCGCAGTTGGATCACAAAAGTCCACGCAAGCTCTTGCCGCACCTAGCAAAATAAAAAAATGTCTCATCACCCATAAGGTGACCACAAATTTTTTTATTTCGCCATGCACACCAATACCTTACGTGTCTTTTTTGCGCCCTACTGCCGTTTCTAGGTTAATGGGCGTTGCATTCCTGGCAATTGTTTTTGCGGAGGCTTGTTATGATCTTTTGCAATTGGTAGAGATCCGTAATCTGATGTTCAGGAGGCTGTTTGAAACGATTCTCTTCCCCTAATATGACCCCTACAAAGTGACAGCCTACTTCAAGAGCGGCCTTCCGGTCATCCTCACTGTCTCCCACAAAGAGTATTTCTTGTGATTGGGCTTGGGCCAGGTTTTGAATTTTCCCTAAGTTTTCAGATTTAGTTGCTGGAGCTCCATATATTTCAGAAGCATAAAGATTGAAGGACCGTAACGTTACCAATCTGTTTAGAGTGGTAATTGGTGTTCGGGAATTAATAAAAATTGGAATGTTTTGTTGGGAGATCCATCTTAAGGTATCAGATGCCCCTGGGACTTCTTCACATGTGGCGATGGCTTGCTCGCAACTGCAAGTGTAGGCCTCGGTCCATTGATTAGTTAAGGCTTCTGGACTTTGATTATTGGGGATCTGTTTTTTGGCGAAGAGTTCACGGACGATCTCAAGGAAAATGCCATGGCGATCTTTATTGGGATATTGTTCCAGAATATGTGTGACCGTAGACCCGGTGGGATCGTGGGAGTATGTGATTTCGTAAAAGGCTTGAAGCTTTATGTGATTGGAGACAACTAAGGTTCCATCAAAATCAAAGACGATGCATCGAATCATGACACCTGAGTGTCAGCAATGGGTATTTCGGCGGTGTTCTGTGATGTCTGATTCGGAGTGATTTGGAAACGCCCCCAATGGTCGACTAAGGTTTTTCGTTCAGACCGTGGTAATTTATTGATTCGTTTGTCTGCATAAAACGAGTCATTGTTGTAATGGGTAGTGGAAATTTCTTCAAAAATGACACCGTGGTCTGTCCAAAAAGAATGCCAGACTCCTGGTTGGATAAGTATGGTTTCCCCCGGATGGAGTATGCGTGGGTATCCGTCGGTATTGACATGCAAAATGCCATACAGAATTTGAAACGTTTCTTCTTTCCGTGCATGATAATGGGAAGGGTGGCGTTGACCAGGGAGTTGAATGACCAGTTTTTTACAATATTCGCGATTAATACATTCAATTATGGCTGCACCGGTTTTCCGGAAATTCTCAAGGCCATAATGGTGGGAATATTCCACTTTAAACTCACTACCTAATTGGATTTTGGCTTCATTGAGTAAGGCCTTGATCTCGTGAATGGCCTGTTTTAGTGTCACAATCCCTTGATCTACATCAATTTCCACGGCTTCTTGGATGACCGGTTGATTCGGAAGAACATCCTGATTGGCTTGATAGCCATCCTTCCAATGCCCACTTTCTACTTGTCCTTCAACGTAGGGCATTGCAAAGTACACTGAGTCTCGGGAAAGCGTATGCCCTTTTTTTATCGGACGCCTGGCAAACACTCCCCGACGTAAGCCATCCAGTGACGCTTGTTCAATTTCGGAAACAGGAGGCCGACTATCCGGTCCGCACAATACAGTGGCCCGTCCATGGGCTTTCAGCCATTGGTCGATTTGCTCAGGAGTAGATGAATAAGCATTCAATTTAATCGTGTCGGTTTCTACGCCGATATGGCGTTCGAAGAGCTTCGCCCCCAAAGCGACGGCGATTTGAACTGGGACGGTGTCGCCTGGGTTTTCATGCGTTGACCAACCAATGGGAATATTGGGGTATCGATTGCGGAGCATGTGTATTTGATTCAAGGCAAGCATCTCGTCCGGTGTTGGATAGATGGATACGCAATGCATGAGGGCAAATTGGACCGCACGATGCTGAAAAAAACTGGTGACATTGTCAATGTCCTCAAGAGTCAGGCCACCTGTGGAACAGACAACCGGTGGTCCTGCATTGGCGATTTCTTCGAGAAGGGGCCAGTCTTTTGCTGAACAACTCGCAACTTTTAATACATTGAAACCCATGTCGACAGCCATATGAACGGATTCTTCATCGAAAGGCGTACACATGGCTAACAAGCCTTGAGACCAGACTGCATTCAGCAAAATTTGAAATTGAGCTTGATCCAAACGAGTAGATTGAAAACGCTGAATGTACTTGAGTTCGCTTTGTGTTTGGTGGCTAGGATGAATGAACGTGTCCAGCTGCCGAAATTGAAATTTTATCGCGGCACGGACACGGCGGTTTTTAATCACTTCCGCAACGGATCGAATAATGTTAAGGCCGTGGTCCACGTTTCCCTGGTGGTTATTAGCCAAATCCAATATAAATAAATTTTGAAAGTCGAACTCTTGCTCCATCATAATCGTGACCTTTCTCCTGAAGTCTTACAGTAATTCGAGCGCTTGAAGCGTATAGCCTTTTTGATAATTAATGCGGACAGTCCGATTGTTCGCTGCGGAAAGATGTGCGGCCGACACGACCATCATGGTATCCAGGCCCTGCTCAAGAGAGATAACGGAGGTATTGTCCTGACCTTTCAGGACCGAGTCAATATGCTGTAATTCCCAAATGAAATCATCAGGACGTGTTTTTTCAATAATTCGTGATTGAGAATCTCCTTCAGCCATCTTCCAATTGACTCTATCAACACCAGGTTGGTGGCCAATCGTTAGCTCTACATAACCATTATCCCCTTGAAGACGAGCCCATTTTCTTGCAGGAGAGGTGATGACATCCTGAACCACCCGGCCTATAAGCCCTTGTTCGGTTTTAAGATGGAGAAGACAGAGTTTATCATAATCCAGGGCATCTGTTTTGACGAAGTCTAGGCTAGCTGATACTTCGTTGATTCGGCCTTTTCCTAAATGTTGCGAAAAAAATTGCCAGAGGTTAATGGCATGGGAATGTTCACCGCTCGCACCTCCTCCACGCCTCCAAAATCCCAAATAACTATCCTGAGGACCCTGAAGCCAAGGGTGGGCTGCAAAAATCCCACCCCAGTATTCACGGAATTCTACGTCGATAGTTTCAACGGACTGTAACTGTTTGCCCGCGAGTGCGGTTTCCTGTGCAGCCTTCCCAACCACATGATCATATCCAACAAACGCAATGGTGTCAGATTCAGTCGCAAGCTGTCTTAATCTTTCAGCATCTTCCAAATTTGGGGAACAGAGAGGCTTTTCTATAAGAATTGCTTTTGGCTTTTCCTGGATGGCGTCAATCGCTAAGGAGATATGCGTGTCAGGGGGAGTGCCTATGATGATGAGGTCAAATTTACCTTTTGGAACATCGCGGGTTAAACTAAGTTGAATGTTCTTATCCCAGGTTCCATAGCGAGTGGGATAAATCTGAGACTTCGTTCGATCCAAAGCCGCTGGGTCAACGTCACATACCGTGACATTCCAATCTAATGAACGAGAAGCATGAGCAAGGTGATTCCCTATGGAGCCGGCACCAATAATTTTCACATTATACATGTATCATCCTCATTCTATCCTCTTACATGGGAGTTATGATTCATATGAAGTGCTGGGAGACGACAGCCGGTTAGAAGAAGAAATGCTCTAATTTGGTGAAATTTCAAAAATGGATTTGGCAAGAGATCGTATTTTTATGTTTTTGAATCTTTGTAGGACGCTTTGAAACCGCTCAACGCGCTCTTGCAGCATTGAAATTTCCATCTCAGGGAAAATATGTTGAAGATACTCATAACGCTGTGATCGATTGGGATTAGCCATGCGGAATTGAGCATTGAATTTTCGTTTGAGATTCCTGCTGATGGCGTAAGATTTGGACGTGAACGCCTTCAGCCAATTCGGTTTTGGTGGAGTACTTGTGTTGTCAAAGTTTTCCAAAACATCTACCATTTTTTCTGAGGCAAAGAGGCCATTCAGAAAGGCCAGGTATTGCTGAACTAATTGGACTTTTTGTTCTGACCCGTTGTGAGGTAAGGGAGTGGTTGATGATGCCAAAGAGGTCTGAATAAGATCAATCAATTCCTTGCAAGATGTCGCTCGGTGGCTGAGCGAATTGGGAAGTTTTTTATCATAAAAATCTGACGTGA
This sequence comes from Nitrospirota bacterium, assembly GCA_003228495.1. Classification (GTDB taxonomy): domain Bacteria; phylum Nitrospirota; class Nitrospiria; order Nitrospirales; family UBA8639; genus Nitrospira_E. The sequence continues at coordinate 14,899 of QIDY01000234.1, read as the reverse complement.
CGGGTTGGTAAGAAAACACCGGTCGATGTAACAAGTATCCCTCGAGACCAGTGGTACAACTATTATGAATGATGGCATCAGCTGCCATAAGCCAGGGAATGGCATTTCCCTCAAAATGGACTTTGACATTGGAGCAATCTTTGGCGGCAAGCCGCCACGTTTCATGGCTTTCAGATGGATGGGGACGTATGAGGATGGTATGTGTAGGAAAGGCTGTTGCAAGTTCTCCAATCATTGTTTGGAAATAGCCAAACAGGGAAAGTCGATGTTTGGCCATTCCTAATTCTTGTTGATCAATGCTTTCGGGAGAATGTGTTGCGGCATCCAGAGATTTTCTTTCGTCCCCTTTGTTGGGACGGAAATGATTGAGTTTGCCGAAGTTGGTGTTTATCAGGATAATCTTTCCAAATTTCAGGCGTATGCTCTCAGTCTGATGCGACCAATAGGGGCGCAACTCTGGGCGCAATAAATCAGTACGGGGATTCCCCGTGATATGTATGGGCATTTGATTATAATTATGTTGCATTTTCCAGATTCTAGAATTTTCTGGCCCCCAAGCAAAGAACAGTTTTGGTTGAGGAAACACTTCTGTCCCTAATTTTTCCTTCACATAGACCTCGGGCGAGCAATAGACAATGGCTTCTTCGTCTGAGCCGACGAGAGTATGCCCCAGGTTATTCAGAAGGGTGGTGGTTACTTGGTAGCGATTGTGAAGGTTGGTGGGGATAAAAATTGATCTGGGTAAAGAAGCCAAGTTGAGATTAATTTCACGTTTCTCTCCGATGATGACAGAAAACCCACGTTCAGCAGCGAAGCAGGAAAGTAAAACTTTTGCATCGAATTCTCTATTGAAAATTTCAACGGGGATGATTAGTCGACGGCGAGGTTTTGGCATCCGTAAGACACTATTCTAGTGAAGATGGTGAGGAATTTTCATGGTCAAAAATTCCGAGAACTTCTTTGATTTGTTTTGCAACTGTTTCGGTTTCTCGTAATTGCGGGCATGTTCCATTTTCAATGGGTTCGCCAAATGGACGAGCTATGCCTTTTCTGATGAGTAAATCGTGGAGCAAAGAGAGGTCCCGTCTAGGTTGAACCAATCCCGATCCAATGAGGCGAGCACAAAGGCGTTCCAAGCCTTGTTGAGGGCGAACGGTTCCGCGTTTGTTTAAGGGCCTGGACTGAGCCCGTTGAATGATGGTTTCTTTTAGCCGAATTTTCCATGTCGGAGGGTTTTCAAGAAGTGGAATGATGTATACGGGTTTGCCCAATGACGCAGCTTCTGCCAACATTGATTCACTTTCTCCCGTGACGACGATGACGTCGGCTCCGGCCAGATAAGCGAGATAGGGATTGTCAGATTGGTTCGGTTGCCATTGATGAAGGTGGTTTTCCGGTAATAAAGAAGACTTCAAGGATTGGCTCACTTCTTGACTGGTTCTCGGAGAAGTCACCGCAAAGATTTTCCCACCGCATGTTTTCGCTAAATCGCGTAATTGGTTCCCTATGGAGAAGGCCATATCTGCAGTCAAGGTGAAACGTGATGTTGAACCTCCAACAACCAACACAATTCGAGGATGGGGGGCATTGTCAAAGACGTTTGGCCAACGTTGACTGACCTGTTCTAGACTCTCCTGTGTCAATTCATTTAATGGGGCGAGCGTCTCAATTCGATGAGGGTGCGGAGGAAAGCCGTAGTAAGCCGGTGTAATGACGACATCAAACAATTCAGCAGAAGAGCCCCCTTTTCGTCCCAATTGAATGATTCGTGCCTTGCCTCCACTTCGTTCGCGAATCCACCTGGCAATTGGAGCAGGGCGCCAACCTGTTGAAATCACGACATCTGGCCAGGGAGGCTCAAGAGACGATGACTTGTTTTTATTCAGTCCTAGAATATGTGGGGGAAGAAGACTCCAAAGCAATTTTTGTATGTGGTTCCATGGTTGAAAATGGAGTTGTTTAATTTCATAGGGCCAACCGAGAGATTTCGCGAGGCCTTCGGATTGAGTGGTGTGTCCCATTTTGCCATCGGAAAGAATCCAAATTCGAGGGAGAGAGGTGAGCCAGCGTCCACCACTACGTACAATGGTCGATGGTTTTCCTTGATGAGATGTTGTATGGAAAGCGAGTGTCCAGTGGATAGTTGGATAACGAGCGCTGATGGCTTGAATTTGAGTTGCCCACCAAATCAAATCGCGTGAGTGATTTCTAAGATACGCAGGAATCTCAGATAGCTCTTTCAAATCGTGGATAGTGATATAGACCAAGTGAGAGGCCACGGAAAAGATTTCCTCAAGTAGCCATGGGACATCCTCATTGGGAAGAAGGGGGAGTCCATCGGAAGCATAAACGATATCGCATGGTGTATTGGGTCGTGAACTATCAAGCCTGCACCAATTGAAAGGCCTGATTTCTAATGAGGCTGTTGGGGAAAACAGCGTCTTGATCTCAGGCGAAAGTTCTTGGGTGTCCCCAATCTGGTAATGCAGCAGACTAGGGTTGTCCATCGAAGAAAGGATTTGATGAAGGTCCGAGATGCTCGGATCTTCTTGGGAGAGGTTAGACGGGTAATTCCAGATTCTTTTTTTTTCTGAAACCATTTGTACCAGTTGAGCAAATTGAGAGCTTGGTTGGGTTCGACCAAACATTTGGAACCCAGTTTTATTAGCCGAATTCTCTAACTCTTCCCAGACTTTCCCCACCGGGCTTTCCTGGTAGACAAATTCATGAGGAAAAGGGTGCCAGGGTTGGGTATGGAGTGCGGTGTAATGAAGAACCTTGGATTTCCCTGGCACATATTCTTCATCACGTGCGTTCCATTCAGGTTCTAATCTCCCCCACAAATTTTTGATCTCTAGAGCATCTTTCAATAAGGCTGTTTTTTTCCTATGTCGGGCGCGTTCTATGTCCCAGACCGAACGCATTTTGGCACAGTCCATGAGCATGACAGATGAGTCATTTTCAGCAATGGTCAAAAATCCATGCTCCTTCATGTCGAGATCAAATAACTCTCCAGGATCGGAAAGGTAAATTTGATCGACATCATTAAAAATGGCTCGTCCCAAACCATCAGCTAGGTCAGGAATGGCAAAACGGTAATTCGTAAATCCTGTTAACCATCGGCGCCTATCAAAACCGGCTAATTCTTTCATGAGATAGATTTCATAGGTTCGGGAAGGGTCTCGCACTAAATCAATGGACCAGACAAAAACTCGTTCAGCTCGGGCTTGAGCCGTTTCTGTGCCCACGAATATTCGAACAGGAGTTTTGTGAGAGGCCGAATGGTCGGATTTCGCCCCTAAAACAATTTTTTCTGGAAGAATTCTATACCCTGGCGGGCGGGAATGGGAGGTCTTCATAAAAAGACAATTCCTTGAAGAAGACACTCAAGTTTTGTGGAATAAATCAACCCACACTAACATGTTCTGTGTAGCGGTTGCATTGTCTGGGGTTCAAGAGATTCTGAATCATCCTCCAAAGAGGACTGTAAGGACGAAAAGCCTTGGATAATGGTTTCAAGCTGTGTTGGCGTATGAGCGGCACTGACGCTACATCGAAGCAGACATTCTCCATTTGGGGTTGCAGGGGGAATCATAAGGTTTACATAAATCCCCTGTTCCAGCAAGCCTTGCCACATGCTTAAAGCCATTTCTTTTGTGGGGATCATGGCTGCAATAATGGGCCCGACTTCTGCTCCCAAGAGATATCCGGCCTGTCGTAACCCATTATATAACTGATGAGCATTATCCCAAAGTTTTTTGCGAAGTTGAGGGTGGGTTCGGATAACCTGAATAGCTGCTTTGGTTGAAGCCACGACCGAGGGACATGAGGAAGCCGTAAAAATATAGGGACGACTGGTATACCGAATCAATTCAAACTCAGGATGATGGCTAACTCCAAATCCCCCTGTGGATCCTAAGCTTTTGCTGAATGTCCCAACAATGCAATCGACTTCCTGTTCAACGCCCACTTCTTCAACCAATCCACGACTGTTTTGTCCCAATACCCCTAATGAATGAGCTTCATCAACAACCAATGTTGCTCCAAACAGCTTTTTAACAGCGACAATTTTGGCCAATGGAGCCCGATCTCCGAGCATGCTATAGATTCCTTCTATGACGATCAGGGTCTTTTGGCTTCGTTCACCTAATCGCCGGAGGCGTTTTTCCAAATCGGCGACGTCATTGTGTTTGAACCGAATGACATCGGCACCCCCTAACCGACATCCGTCATAAATACTGGCATGAGAATCGCCATCTAATAAAATGACATCCCCAGGTCCAGCCAAAGCTGAAAGAATGCCAAGATTTGCTTGATACCCTGTGGAAAATACAATGGCATGGGGTAATCTGTAGAAGTCAGCAAGGGCCTGTTCCAACTCAAAATGACTTAAAAATGAACCGTTAGCCATGCGCGATCCGGTGGTTCCTGTTCCCTCCTGTGCTATAGCATTCTGTCCGGCCTCAATACAGTCGGGATGAAAAGTTAACCCTAAATAATTATTGGTACCGACCAGGATGGTGCGCTGTCCATTAATAATAGCTTCTGTTGGAGAAAGGACTTTTTCGACGGTGATATGAAAGGGATTCACACCGGTTTTCAATAAGTCTTGACGAACTTTTTGGATGCGATGAAATTTTTCAAACAAGGACATACTTAGGCTTTCACTAACGCTTCAATTTCATGGACGAGTTCTTGAACCGTTTGAATAGTGGGGAGGTTGTTGAGGGGAATGGAGATGTCAAAATGGTCTTCAATTTTCAAGAGCATCTGCATGACTTGAAGGGAATCCAAGCCCAGTTCCGCAACAAGTTTTGTATCCTCTCGCAATTGGTGTCCTTCTTTCGTGAAGGGTCTGAGAATTTCCATGAGTTGGGAAAGAATGTCGGCGTTTGTTGTCATTACAGCATTCTTGTTTCAAAAAAAGAGAATAACTTCAACAATCTATAAAGACATAGGTTAAATGAGACTATCCGATGTGAAGAGATGACGCAAGCCTTCAGACAGAGGTATTTGAGGGGCCCAGTCTAAGGCCTGTTTGACCGGAGTGCTGTCACAGACCCAATTGGGATGAAGGAGCTCTTTTACTTTTCCGGTTGTGAACAACGGAGAATATCTTAATAGGCCTGCTAAAATCTCATTGCTTTTTCCGACTGTGTGTAAGAGAACAGGGGGGCAATGGAAGCGAAATCGTAATTGAGAATTAATCGTCTGAAAGACCTCTGTCCACGAATATCCTCCTGGGAATCCATCGTCAACTTCAAATATTGTGGAAGTAGGGAATTCTTTTCTCAGCCAGCAAAGAATCACTCCGGCTAAATCTTTGACATGGATAAGGGAAAATTTGGCATGGGAAGGCCCCAGTTGTAAGCCGATTCCCTTATCGATAAGGTTGAAAAGAGGGAGAAGGGCCTTGTCATTTGGGCCATAAACGGCCGGGGGTCGAAAAATCACCCATTTCATGGAGTGTGCTTCTTTAATCAATTTTTTTTCTCCCTCACGCTTACTCCATGCGTAGGGTGAAAGAGAAGGCTCACGTGCGGCTAATGAAGAGAGAAGTACGAAAGAAGGTGGAGAGGATTGTTCCAGGCAGGCTTGAATGAGATGAGAGATTCCATTTACATTGGTTGCTTGAAAATCAGCACGGTCAATGCCTCGAATTGTTCCGGCACAGTGAATAACGAACTGGCAATTTTGCACAAATGGTATCAGGCTCTTAGGGTTTCCCAGATCCCCTAGGATTGGTTCTGCCCCGAGACTTTCAAGTTTTTTAGCTTGTTGGGGAGAACGGACTAAGCCTTGAATCGAATAACCGGCATGGCGTAAATAATGAGCTATAGTATTACCAATGAAACCTGAAGCCCCCGTGAGAGCAACGGTAGCAGCCATAGGAAAATGTTTTCGGAAACAGTGACGTGATCCGAGGTAGACTTACGTATGCGTTTTTGACAATAGAGCCAATTCTTCCCATCGTACCCGCTTGAGAAAATCGGCTTTCGCACGAGATCGAGATAGCTTTCCTGATGATGTTCGAGGAAGAGTTCGGGGTGGGATTAATTCTATGTGGCAAGGAATCGAGAGTTCCGAAAAGACCAATGAACGAAGTCGATTCACCAACTGCTCTCGTTTTTCCTCATTGGATTCACGACATTGGATCACCATGATAGCCAGTTCTTCTCGATCGGGATCAGAAACCGAGAAGGCCGAGGAGTCTCCTGGGCGAATTTCTGACTGCTGCTCTGCCAAGAATTCTAAGTCTTGAGGCCAAATATTTCGCCCATTGATGATAATGAGATCCTTGGACCGACCAATAACAACAAGGCTGTTATTGATCCAATAGCCGATATCTCCAGTATTCAGCCAGCCCTCCGATGAAAGCACTTCTGAGGTTAATTTGGGATCATTAAAATACCCCCTCATGATACTTGCTCCACGGACAAAAATCGTCCCGCTTTCCCGTTCCCCAAGCACATGACCGTCCGGATTTCGAATTTGGACCTCATAGCCGGGAAGAGGGGTACCGCAATTGACGAATTTACTGCATCGGGTTTCTTGTAAATCAGTTTTCGTTAACGATGTTGGCAAAGGCCTCGCTTCTTGTTTGTCGGACAGCCAATCTCCGTCCACCCGATCAACAGCCAGACCTTTTGAAAGAGGGGCAAAAGTGATAGCGAGTGAACATTCAGCCATCCCATAACAGGCTACAAAAGATTGAGCAGTGAACCCATTGGGTTTCAGAGCCTTTGCAAATCGTAAGAGGCTATCAGCTCGAATGGTTTCGGCTCCAACACCTGCGATTCTCCATGTAGAAAGGTCATACTGTTCCTTGGCATCCTCCCCAAGGCGTCGTACGCATAACTCATAACCAAATGAAGGGCTAAAGGAAATGGTTGCGCGACTCTTTGTCATAAGACTGAGCCAACTCCGGGGGCGCATGGCAAAATCCCGAGTGCTTAAATAATCGACCGATAATTGAGAAGCGATGGGCCCTAGAACAAACCCTACCAGCCCCATATCATGATAGAAAGGAAGCCAGGAAACACATCGATCGCCGGAACGTACTTGTAAACCATTTCGAATGATACCCGATAAATTGGTCATCACTGCGGCCTGAGTCACTTCAACGCCTCTTGGCCAACGAGTGCTTCCCGAAGTGTATTGGATATAGGCAAGTTCATGCGAGGCTAAAGGACAAAGGGAATTTTGTGTTTCATCAAGGGAAGCAAAGACTTCTGGCCCCCCAACGAGAGCTAAGTTTAAGCCGGATGAGGCTTCTTCGAGGAAGGGCTCAAAGCCTTCTGGAGCCATGGCTAGGGAGGCTTGGCAGTTTTGAATCAATCGCCTTAGTTGGGTAACGTATGCTTCGTGTCCGCCCAAGTGCAAGGAAATGGGTAATGGAACAGGGATGAGTCCCGCATATTGACAGGCAAAGAAAAATCGAAGGAAATCGGGCGTGGTATCAGCGACCAAGGCCATGCGAGAGCCACGTGGCAGAGCTAAACCATTAAGACGTCTTGCAAGCCGTTGTGCCTGTTCTCGCAAATCTGTATAGGAAAGAGTATGTGTTAATTTACCTCTTCCTGAATAAAAATTGCATCCAGTGTGTCCAGCCCCTGCATAATCCAATGCCACAGAAAGCGTTGGGAAATCGCCGGATTTCAGAGGTAAGGAATTATTCGTGGGAGTGGCCATCATAATGTTATCTGGTGCGCAGGGCATAGGAATACTCGTAATTGAAGATAGAGATCACTTAATGTTCAGCAATTGTAATGCCAAAATAACGCCTGAGTAATAAGGCTTGGTATATTGAAGAATATTTGTCATTATGCTCAGTTATACTGGCTTTCGATGTAGCTAAAAAGACTCAATTTGAGTGAATTTGGACACAGATAAAACGTATTTATAGCTATGAAATACTATGTACTAATTAGGGCTTTCATTCCAATTGAATTTGAGGTGGGTAAGGATTGCTATTGTAAGAGAGGGATCCGTTTCATTCGGGTTTTTTAGATTTGGAGGTCCAGGCCATCCATGGTCAAAAAAATCATACTGGGAAAATGATTTGTTCTCTTTATATCTTGGAAAAACATGGAAATGAACATCCGGGTCAACCATCATAAGCATAAGATAATTGATTTTTTGAAAAGAAAAGGCCTGTGTTAAACTAGCCTCGATTTCTTTAATAACCTGAGGGAGTTCGGAAAAGGCTTCAGAACTTATATCGGAAAACGCTTTGGCATCATCTTGGCAAATGAGCACAAGTGAGCCAAGAGTCACCTGTTGTGGTCGTAGGACTACCACCCATTTCTTAAATTCTTTAATCAGGGTCTCGGGGTATCCGAATTTTTGCATTGTGGTATTCATGATGATGTTCTTATATCCAAATTACCCTTGTGGTGTCCATGAACACTCGGTAGGAAGGACATATTAGAGGTTTTAGGCTCATGCTCAGAAGCCCTACGTTGTGAGTTTGACGTTTAGGAATAGTATAATTTTTGTTTGTGGGATGGAAGGGCTCTTGACTCGAACTTTATAGAGACAAGTTCATTGGGAGCTGACCAAGATATTATCATTTGGTAAGGTTGAACGTTATATCTTAGGGTTCACGAAATAATAACTTCTCAGAATTCGCGCCCATATTTGGGTTAGATTGGGTCGATCTGAGGGAGCAAAACCGCAGGCGTAGCAAGGCCTACGTTGAGAATTTTGCGAGTGAAGATTGGCCCAAGATGGCCTGAAGATGGGATGCGAAAAGGGGAAGTTATTGTTTCGCGAGCCCTAAGTGATTGCGAAAAAAAATTATGGATCCGTATAGTGCTTTGTCTGAGAAGTTCTAGTGGCGTTCTTGTCGCCGAGGCGGAATGGGTTTTATAATCAGCTCATGAACAGGGCCGCATTTCTTCCATGATTCTTGATTGATCGAAGCCTTAAATCTTCATTGTTATCCCTTCACATTCTATAAAGGTAGACAAGACGTGTTAACAGGTCAATGGTATCAACAGAAGCACCATCTTGATCGAATGACCTTAAGAGATCTTGTTTGGGCGTACGTCTCGTATCCAAGTATCCAGATTTATTTTGTGTTGCTCTTGGGTAGTATTGTTTTCGCCATTGTGCTTACCCCGTATTTCCTGGTTTCTCCTTTACGGATGGGCGGAAGTATTCTGGGAACGTTGATGGCGTACCCTTTTGTAGAATATGGGGTACATCGTTTTGTTCTTCATGGGCGCTATCTTTACCGATCTCCAAGGACAGCGGCCTTATGGAAACGAATTCATTACGATCACCACCAAGATCCCAATGATCTTCGAGTGCTCTTTGGGGCGCTTTCCACCACTCTCCCCACGATCCTGATTGCGACGTTTCCAATTGGGATAGCCATTGCCGGTTGGTCTGGTGTCCCCCTGTCGTTTGCGACGGGTGTGGGATGCTTTATGGTCTATGAGTTCTGTCATTGTATGCAACATTTACGGGTGACTCCCCAAAATACATATTTGCGTCGAATCAAACGGCATCACTTACTTCATCATTTTCATAACGAACAGGGAAATTTTGGCATTACCAGCCTCATCTGTGATCGGATATTTGGGAGTTTGTATGGGCGTTCAGAAGACGTTCCTTTGAGTCAAACGGTTTCAAATTTGGGCTATGACGATCAAGAACGTTTCCTGTATCCTTGGGTTGCCCAACTATCCGAACAGAAGCACTAAGGGTTCGCGAAACAATAGCTTCCTAAGAATTCGCGCTCGGATTTAGGTCAGATTGGATCGATCTGAGGGAGCAAAACCACAGGCGTAGCAGGGCCTACGCAGAGGATTATGCGAGTGAAGATCGGCCCAAGATGGCCTGAAGGTGGGATGCGAAAAGGGGAAGGTATTATTTCGGGAGCCCTAAAGGTCTATGATCTTTTGATACGGAAATGCTGCAGTATTTTTCTTCGGTTGTTTTCCCAAAAAACATGTGAGAGGGAGATGAGTCGGGGTCCGGATTTTTGATTCGCGTCGCGCCGGTTACTGATCGTCCTGCACTCAAGGAATTTATTCATGTTCCGTGGAACATCTATCATTCCGATCCATGTTGGGTTCCTCCCTTAGTTGTCGAACGGCTTCATACCTTTTCCCCCAAAAACCCTTATTTTCAACATGCCCGTTGGCAGGCCTGGATAGCGTATGAGGGGGAAACCCCCGTGGGCCGAATTAGTGCGCAAATTGATGAATTACAGGCAAGCCGGCACAACGATCAGACTGGATTTTTCGGACTTCTCGAAGCAGAAGACGACCCGGAAGTCTTTCAAGCGTTATTTCAGACGGCAGAAGAATGGCTTCGCTGCCGGGGAATGACTAGGGTACGGGGACCTTTTAGCTTGTCGATCAATCAAGAATGTGGTTTGCTAGTGGATGGGTTTGACTATCCCCCAATGGTTATGATGGGGCATGCCAGGCCTTACTACGGAAAAAGAATTGAGGCCAATCGTTATAAAAAAGTTCAAGATCTATTGGCCTACCGGGTTGGCATCAATTTTTTGCTTCCTCCGGGTGTGGCATTGTTTCTCAAAAAGGCTAAGGGGTCCTTACGGGTTCGTCCTTTACGTCGAGCATGCTTAAAAGAAGATTTATGCATCATTAAAGAAATTTTTGAGGAGGCATGGTCGGACAATTGGGGGTTTTTGCCTTTTACCGATAAGGAATTTTCAGAGTTCGGGCATCAGGTCAAGCTTCTGGTTGAAGATGATTTTGTTCAAATTGTCGAAATCGATGGTGAACCCTCTGCAATGTTAGTTGCGTTTCCCAACATTCATGAAGTGATAAAAGATTTAAACGGGCGTCTTTTGCCTTTGGGGTGGCTCAAAGCCTTGTGGCGACTGAAGGTCTCCTATCCACGTACGGGTCGGGTGGCGTTAATGGGTGTTCGGAAACGGTTCCAAGCCACACCTATGGGTGCAGCGATGGCCTATAGCATGATTGAAGCTGTGAGGGAAGCTGGTTTGCGAAAAGGGATCCGACAAGTTGAGTTGTCCTGGATCCTCGAAGGCAACAAATCAATGCGCCATATTCTTGAGTCTTTAGGGGCTGAACCCTATAAGACGTACAGGTTGTACGAGAAAGACCTTCAGGAGTGAAGAGTAGGTTAAGGCACAATCTTCGTAATCGTAAAAATGATGACTGACCAGAAAGGAATGCCCGCCCTTCTGTTGGCCGGGACACGGGGGAAGCAGGATCCTGTTGCTCAAATGGCCGGGGTAACGAATAAGGTCTTGGCCAAAATATGTGATAAGCCTATGATCTTGCGGGTTCTACAGACGTTAGAACAGGCTGAGACGGTGAACAAGAGAATTTTATGTGGGCCTTCATGGGAGACGGTGGAAGAAACTTTCTTTCTGCATACTCTCGTGCAGTCGGGAACGGTGCACTGGGTAGAGCCCAAGCAAGGGCCGAGTCTGAGTGTCGGTGGATTTTTAGCACAACATCCCCAGGATCTTCCACTCCTGATCACCACTGCCGATCATGCTCTTCTCACGCCGAATATCGTTGATTTTTTTGTGAGAGAGGCCCAGGAAGCTATGGTAGATGTCGCTGTAGGTCTCGTATCGCACTCGCTGGTCGCAACGGCTTATCCGGGCTTATCCGAAGACCAAACGAACGGTGATACGATTGAGACGTGAAGGATTTTGTGGGTGTAATTTATTTGCGTTTTTTACTCCAAAAGCCAAGCGATTGGTAGAATTTTGGAGCCATATCGAACGAGAACGGAAACATCCTTTTCGATTGATCCGCACGTTGGGGGGACAGGTATTGGTTCGTTATCTAATGGGGTGGTTATCATTGTCAGATGCGCTGCATCAATTGAGTCAGCGACTTGATCTTCAGATAAAGGCCGTCATGGTCCCCTTTCCTGAAGCCGCGATTGATGTGGATACACCTGAAGATCTGAAATTAGTTGAGGAAATTTTATCTCGTCGTCAAGAAAATCAGCATGAAGTCATATGAAAGAGGAAGAAGCGATTGATCTTTTCTTCTTAACAAGTGAGAACAAAGTCTCTTTTTTTTGAAGAGGAAAAGTGATTACGATTGATGTGTGACGGATGGAATGACATCTTGGGATTGGCAGTCTTTGAGAAGAGGCTCGGCTTGTTCTAAATCTGAGAGATTGTCAATTTCAGCCCACTTGAATCCTTTGATGGAAAAAGTCGACACATGGTCTTGCTGAGCCAATTCATCAATGAGTGATAAATACCATTGCTTGAGAGCTTCGGGTTGTCGAACCCGTTCATCCAAAGCCGAAGAGAATAATTGGGCTCCGAGGCCTTGAAATCGTATCATACCAATCGATTCGCCATTAACCTGCTCCAAGGGAAGTGTTTTCCCGATGCGGGTCAATTGTGTCCCATTGGTTATGACCTTCATATCGTCCGCGTCGTAATGAGATTTTTCGTCTGTGACTAAAGTAATGTGAGCAGGGGGAGCTTGCAAGAGCTTCTCTAATACAGCGGTTTCAAATAGCGTATCTCCGTTCAACAGCACAAAGTCTTCCATCATTGCCGTTCTAGCTACCCAGCAACTAATGAGATTGTCCGCGAGAGAAAAGAACGGATTAAAAAGCGTAGAGATAGAAGGGGACTCAAAACGACTCGTCAAAACGGCTTCCACTTTGTCGGCTCGAAAGCCGACTACGACGCGAATCGATTCAATTCCACATCGGAGTAACCCTTGAATTTGCCATTCTAAAATTGATTGGCCGTTAATGGAAAGGTTGCATTTTGGCAGGTCGGCTGTTAACGGCAATAACCGTTTTCCTTGGCCAGCACTGAGAATCACAGCGTTCATAGTGTGAGGTCTCCTATGTCATCAAATTTCCGAATCATGGTGTTGTCGTGAGGATCTTGTGATGGTGAACAGATATCTAGTCAGGGAAATCCTTAAGCCATCCGTTGTGGTTTTTGGACTCTTGGTGCTGCTATTTGCTGGATTTAGTTGGGTGGCATTTTTAGGCGAAGCGGTCAATTCGTTGCTGCCCGTGAGTATGATATTCACGTTGATTGCATTAAAGGTCGGAATTGCTCTTGAGCTGTTAATGCCCATCTCCTTGTATTTTGGGATCATTTTAGGGCTGGGACGGTTGTATGCCGACTCGGAAATGAAAGTCCTGATGGCCTGTGGGATAAGCCCTTACCAGGTCCTTATTCCAGTTTTTGCCCTTTCCTGTTTTGTTGCAGTCATCGTAGGAATATTTTCTTTGTATCTTCGTCCTTTGGCGTATGAGCGAAGCTACCAACTAAAAGCTGAGGGAGAGGCTGGTTTTCGAATAAGCAATTTGGATGCCGGACATTTTTATGAACGGGATGATGGATCCCTGGTTTTTTTTGCAGAGGAGATTGATCGAAAACGAAACCGATTGAGTCGTGTGTTTGTCCAAAGTGAACATGAAAATCATTTACGGATTATTTCAGCCAAAGAGGCCGAAGAAGTTGTGGATCCTCAAAGTGGTACTTCAATTCCGGTTCTCCTCGATGGCGTTGAATATCAATTCACAAAAGATGGGGACATTACGCACATTTCGAGTTTTTCACGGTTAGCAATTTATCCCCGGCCGATTCAAGCAGAATATAAGCGAAAAGCTTCCTCTACCCAGAATTTAATGCATTCCGATGCCAGGAAGGATATTGCCGAACTTCAATGGAGGTTTTCAACTCCTTTCTCTACTATCCTCTTGGCCTTGTTAGGCGTTCCTTTGAGCCGGGCTGCCCCACGCCAGGGGAAATACGCCAAAATTTTTACCGCTACAGTAGTGTTTGCCACCTATTATTTTTTGGGGTTGATGATTAAAGCCTTAATCGATGAAGCAACGATTCCCGTCTTTCCAGGTATTTGGTCGATCGTCATAGGATTTGGAGGCTTGCTAGTGTTTTTACTGGCCCCCTCCAAGTTTGCCAAAGGAATATCTTAGTCATCGTGTTAAGGATAGAGAGTTATTTGGCTCCCTCAAAGACCCAAATAGAAAAGTCTTCAGTCTTTTTCCAGCAAGAGTGGCTTCATAATCTTGGGATGTAAATGAGAATTTTTCATCGATACCTAGCTGGCAGTTTATTAAGGGGGTATCTTCCAGTTCTTGCCTTTTTTTTGTCGGTATTTAGCTTATTAGCGTTTATTGAAGAACTCGATCAGGTGGGAAAAGGTAGGTACACACTTATGGGTGCGGGAGAGGTTTTGCTGTTAACCCTCCCCAGTCGTTTTGTGTTGTTAGCACCGTTCGTCGCTCTCCTAGGGAGCATCATGGCTTTGGGGGGGCTGGCCAATGGCCGCGAACTCCTGGCGATGCAGGCCAGTGGGGTTTCTCCATACCAAATTGCCGGGGGAGTCATAAAGGTAGTCATTGCCTTTATCCTTATAGTGGTGTGTTTACAAGAGTTTGTGTCTCCTTCTTTAGGCCAACAGGCACATTTAACACGGTATATGGCCTTGTCCAATACGAGGGCGTATCAGGGAGAAGAGGGACTATGGTTTCGGGACGGGACACGTTATGTCCGGATTCAAAAAGTCATGTATGGAGAAATTCCGCAAGGGATTGATATTTTCGAGTTTGATAAGGAAGGTAATCTGAAGGTATATCTCCATGCCCAAGAAGCCGAAATTGAGGATCCTCATAGATGGACATTAAAAAATAGTAAAAAGACCTTGATTAGCGGTTTAAACTTTTCAAAGGAATATGTGTCGCGCATGGATTGGGAGCCACCACTCAATCAGGAAGAAATGAAACTCCTGACCCTCCCCACTTCCCTTCTCGCGCCTTCCGACCTGTACAAATATATTGAAGTCTTGCAACGGAAAAAGCGCAATGTTCTCAAGTATGAATTAGCGTTTTGGCAAAAGATTTTTATGCCATTCACGACCGGACTCATGAT
>QIDY01000183.1 GCA_003228495.1 Nitrospirota bacterium | reverse complement strand
CCAGTGATTGGAGGCGGGAAGCGGTGCCTTCTTTATCGGTTGCGCCACACAAAACTTCAAACAGTCTCCACGACCGCTTCCTTGTTAAACCTAAAAACAGCAGTTGAATCACGAAAGTCTGCACAACCCCTTGACGCACCTAGGAAATGTAAAAATTGACTCATCACCCAAAAGGTGACCACGCAATTTGTACATTCCCTATGCACATCAATTGCTTGCACAGCTTTTTCGCGCCCAACTGCCGCTTTGGTTTAAGTAAAAGGCGTAGGCACAAGTTGAGCCCTTTACAATTTAGGGATTGGTTTTTTTAGCTGAGATCGGACGGATTCATACAATGGAGTATCCGGATGCAGTTCGACACTGGGAAATCCCAAGTTGATAGCCTGTTGAACTGCGAGGCGGGCGAGGCGCATGCGCGGGATAGCTTCAGACGGAAAGGCCTGTTGTAGGGCTGCGAAGGTGGTAGGGGGAATTTTGACCGAAATAGGGTCGCCTTCGGGCGAGGAAAAAATAAAGCATTCAACATTAGACTGTCCTACTCGGTAGGTCAATTTAAAAGAAAGGGTTGAAGGGTTCAGGGGATATTCTTTGGAAGAAAATTGCTGGAACGTACTTTCCACAACATCAAAGGTTATATCGGAAGGAAGACCCGCTAGCCACTCCGGCATGCCTGAGAGTTCTCGATGGTAATAGCCTTCCCGGGTCTGAGCAACCCGCCAGGTTACACCCTCACTGAAAAATGAAAGAATTCTTAATGGCATAAAAGGGTTACCTGGGGGAAGGTCATTGAATGATTGATCCGGTAATGTTTGAACTCGGATACATCCAAAACATTAGACCCGCGCCAGCAAGAGGGGGTATCCTGCGCTGTTTTTATGAAATGAGGGCCAGCACCAAACCGCTCAACGAACCTCCCTAATTATTCAACAGTTCCTCAACTGGCGTCTGTCTATATAAACAGGGTGGTTTCGGCTCCGGTGCAGGCGGCCAGGATGGCAGGGAGTCCCATCACTTCATCAACCCTATCAGCCACCGCTTGGGCATTCACGTCCATATATTCCAGCCCAGCACTACAGGCCACGAGCTTGAAGTGACCAACTTGTTTGGCTTCCTTGAACATATCTGAAATTAACGGAACCTTGCGTTCCCGAATTAAACGAGCAACTTCAGGAGCCTGGTCGGCATATTCTGGGGGGAAATCTAAGTCGTTCAACCGTCCTTCGGCTAATTTCTTGATCGTCCAAAAGAGCAAAACTACGGTCACATCTTTTCCCATAGCAGCCGCAGTCAGTCCCAGTGTTGCTACTTGATGCAATTTATCGTAGGTCGCATTGTGGGCGTAAATGACAAACCGCGCTTTCGATGTCTCATCGTCTACCAATTCGGCACTCATGAAGGTGATGGCTCCAATTCTTGAATGTGGAATGACCTGAACGGACTCATGAGCCGTCCCTCTGCTTGCATGGACTACCGCCTCCCGGGATGAATTAACTCTGGCGGCCTGCGCCGGGTGAGCGTCCAGCCTTCTTCTTCATACAACAAACAACATTTGAGACGGCCGCAGACTCCGATTCGGTGGCTATCCATGTTACTTATCGGGCCATCTCCACGACCGCGAGGATACACCGGCTTGAAATCGGTTAAAAAACTCGCGCAACATAACACCAATCCGCACGTATCGACTCCACTGATTCGCCCGGCTTCCTCACGTGTGGAAATTTGCCGCATTTCAATTCGGCATCCAAAGCGACGCGCCAACTCTTTTACCAGTTGCCGGAAGTCGATACGTTCATCGGCAGTATAGGTAAAGGTCAATGATCGCCGTAAAAAAGAGCCAAAGACTTCGACCAATTTCATCTCCAAACCTAAGGATTCAATCACTTCCAGGCAAAAGTCATGGCCTTCTTGCACCAACCGCTGTTGGCGGGCAATGCCACGTTCGTCTTCTTCATTCGCCTTGCGAACAATCGTCCGCATAGCCCGCATCGGTGGGCTGAAGGGCAAATATTGTGGAGGAAGATAAACCTTTCCAAACGTGTGATCATTATCTAAATTCAACAGGACCCAATCTCCGACTTTCACCGATGGATCGTCTGTCCGGGTTTTCTTGACTTCTCCCCAATCCCGCACTTTGACCCCAATCACGATAACCTGATCGGGATATGTTTCATCATTCTCAGTTTCCAGTGTCATAACTGATACTCCCAAGCATGATAAGGTGGTTTGTTCTTTCCTGAGGTGTAATCATACCCCAAAGATCTTCTCTTTTACTAAGCATTTCTTAAAAATGTCGGGGCCTTGTGATCTAATTGAAAGAGTGTCATCGGAGCCAATTGGTCGGAAAGGTGGTGGATCGTGGTTTCTCCTTGAGGAGCCGGTTGAAACACATCAAAGGCCTGACCATGGTGATAGCGACAACCAAACGGCTCCAATTCTTGTCTGAGACCATCCGGCGGATCCCAATTGGCTGTCAGCAAGGCTGTTCGAGCCGGGTTTCGCCCACTAAACATAAACGACAAATGATCAGGATACCAATCGGCACCCCCAGTGGCATAGGAGACAAACTGTTTCGCATGTGCCGACTGGCACAAATCCGATAGATACCCATTCGTGAGAAAGCCGTTTTCTCCCACATCTAGCCATTGCCCAGGCGGAGAGAGACACGCATAGGCGGCATAACTTCGAACTTCTTTGAGTTGCTGCTGCGAGGCAAAAACCAGAGGAATGGGGCCGTATTGCGACACCAGCTTCTCCATGACCTGATTCTGAAGCGCGGAGCGCCCGTCGTTCGTGGGACCGCTATCGGCATGGACCAGCACATTCCGGCCACGGTCGACAATTAAATAACAATTGCGCGGCAGTTCCACATCGCAGGGATCTTCCCCATAAAACGGGACTGACACGATCTGGGCATCGCCCACTCGCCACGATTCCCCATGGGCTAGTTCTTTGACCTGAGTAAATCCTAATTCCCTGAGCAACGAAAGATAATCATAATGAAAGACTGTGCCGTTGCGGCGGCTGGGCACAATAATTGGCACATCTTTCGGCAAATGGTAGAGCGTGCGGGGATCGACATGATCGTCATGGTCATGCGTCAAGAAAACGGCCGTTGGCCTAGGAAGCAAGTTGCCCCACAACGAGGGTACCGGCGACTCGGCAAACCACGGCATGAGCCATGGATCGAACCAAATAAAATTTTCCTGGTGACGGTACATAAGAGCCGCATGACCCAAATGCACGACATTTTGATCTCCCGTGACCCGCCGCCAATGCTCCTCCACCGATGATTTGAGAGCGATCGCAAAACAATCATGATCTTGTAACAGCGTAAAGAGACGAAGGAATTGCTGCTCAAGATCTCGTCCGCTCGCTTGGGCCACGGTCTGAATTTCACCCATAGTATGTCGTCCAGTGAGAAAGCCTAAAAAATGTCCGACCTTCGGCCCGATGGGTCGCTCAAATCCAAACGGGATGGCTTGATGTGTAACCGCGTTGAAAATTCGTAACCCTCCATACGTCATCGTATCCGACGCGATAGGATTTTTGGGAAAGGTCCAATGAAATGTTCCATCGGATTTTCGTCCACACTGAATATGCTGCTGTAACGCCGGGCGAGAGGCCACGACTTCCGCATAGGCATCTTCCAAACGACGCGGGATCTGTGGATCATCGAGAGACATGCGTTTGGCTATGATGTCGCTAATCGCCGTCTCGATCCCACTCATCATGATCCCATGGACTTGGTGAAGACTACCGACTACCTCCGGGTCGACTCCCCCTAAAAAGGGAAATGGGCCAGGCGGTTCAGCACTTTCCAACTGCGCCCACACCCAGGGGTTCAGCCCAACAAAGAGGTTGGCATCAATAGTATTCCAGGGATTCATATCGACTACCTTATTCGAAAAGGTCTATCCCATATTCGCGAGGAGTCAGAGGTGAGGCGTAAGGAGCGAAGAAAAAAGAAAATGGGTGAAGGGGCGGGGCAGGCTGTTTTCTGAAACTTCTCACTTTTTACTTTTCACTCCTCACTTTAGACACTTCTCACTTCTTCCTACAGCTGGACCGAGGGTTCGAATAAAACTTGGATTGTGTTGTGATCGGGATCTGCCAAGTAAAAAGAGAAACAGCCGTCACGGTGTTGTTTAGGCGGCTTCACAATCGTCACCCCTTGCGCTGATACTTCCTGAAACAAGGCTTCGACACTTTCCGGCGAATCCATCAAAAATCCCAAATGATCCAACGGATCAACCGGAGATTGTTTGAACTGCTTCCGTTCTTCATCGGAAATTTGATGAAGCGCGAGATTATCAACCCCGGTACTGAGATAGACATTTTCCGGGTCGGGTTGCCACACGAGTTTCATATCAAATAGCCGTTCATAAAAGGCCTGAGAGACCTGCACATCGCGTACTCGGAGGGCTAAATGTCGTAAACCTTGCGTTTTTCTTGTGTTATTCATCACACAGGTAGCATTAATGACAGCTTAATTTAAGTATTGCCGTTCATTTTTTCTCGCTTCCCTTTTTTCCTCTTACTAATTTCTTATAGACCGTCTGGCATCATACCCAGGACCTTTGAAGGGAGCAAGTTCATGATTGCAGTATAAATATGGTATTTTCTTGGAAAGAGATCACAAACATTAGCCTAAGGGCCTCAAGGAGGGAGCAAGAGATGTCACAACTGGTATTCGCACGAAGGATACAGTCCATCACACTTGGACTTTTACTGATCATGTTACCTTTGAATGGAAAGGGGATAGCACAGGCTCCCGAGTCTTTGTCACCAACTCTCACCGGGGAAGACGGTGCATCAATGGTCTTGATCCCAGAGGGGCCTTTCCCAATGGGCGTACCCAAAGCTGCGCGGGATGGCGGCGTTGACGAACGTCCCAATCATGAGGTGTTCGTGGACAGTTTTTATATGGACATCTACGAAGTCACCAATGGGCGGTATCTGCAATTTGTGACGGAAACCGGTCATCGTGTCCCTCAGCATCCCACGGATCCCACCAAGGGATTATGGAAAGGGAATATGATGCCGGAGTCGGTCACCGACCTGCCGGTCATTAATGTGGACTGGTTTGATGCCGAGACATATTGTGGCTGGGCGGGGAAACGGCTCCCGACCGAAGCCGAGTGGGAAAAGGCGGCCAAGGGGCCCAACGATTGGCGATTTGCCTGGGGCGATGTCGAGCCGACAACAGAGCATGCGAATTTCAATCAGCTCGGCTGGCGCGGGGAATCCACCTTGGTTCAAGTCGGGATATATGAAAAAGGAAAAAGTCCCTATGGCGTGTATGATGTGGCTGGTAATGTCTGGGAATGGGTCGCAGATTGGTATCAAGTTGATTACTACTCACACAGCCCGACGCACAATCCCAAAGGTCCGGAGACCGGTAAGTACAAAGCGCTCCGCAGCTCAGGCTGGCAGGGCGAGACTCCTCAAATGCGAGTGTTCACTCGAATTAAAAGCCTACCAACTGATCGAAATAATTCCACCGGGTTTCGATGCGCACAGAACATCCCAACTCCGGCTACTCCCTAACTAAGAATCTATTTTTCTAGCCCAGCCATATGAAACTAGAACAATCTAAAACCGGCTTTCAAGGTCTCCGCGTAGGTGCTCTTGAAAGCCGAATGGCCCCCAAGATGGAACGACTAATCACCCACCATGGTGGCATCCCTGTTGTCGCCCCCTCTATGCGAGAACTTCCTCTTTCTGAGCACCCTCAAGCTCTGGCCTTTGGCGAAACACTTCTTTCTGGAAAGGTTGATTTAATGGTCTTATTGACCGGAGTCGGCTGTCGAACCTTAATAGATATCCTGGAGACCCGGTTTCCACTTGATGCCATCAAGGACGCGTTAGAGAAAACGGTTCTTGTCGTCCGCGGCCCAAAGCCTTCGGGAGTCGTAAAATCTCTCGGCCTGCACCCGCAGATTCAAGTCCCGGAACCCAATACGTGGAGAGATATTCTCCATGCCTTGGATGAATCCTACCCGGAAGGACTGACGGGGAAGCGAATGGCCGTGCAGGAATATGGAGTCAGCAACCCCGAATTGTTAGAAAGCCTCAGACAAAGGGGGGCGCACGTCACACCCGTACCGGTCTATCGCTGGACCATGCCGGACGATCTACACCCGCTCCAACAGCTTCTTCAGCAAATGTTGAAAGGGGAAATCCCGGTTTTGTTAATTACCAATGCTGTCCAAGTGGATCACATGATCAAAGTGTTG
Organism: Nitrospirota bacterium; assembly: GCA_003228495.1. Classification (GTDB taxonomy): domain Bacteria; phylum Nitrospirota; class Nitrospiria; order Nitrospirales; family UBA8639; genus Nitrospira_E. The sequence goes on along the minus strand of QIDY01000183.1, from coordinate 16,991 downwards.
AGAGACGGCACAGCCATCAAGCAATTGCAAAACGTACTTGCCCATATGATGGTGGCCTCTATTGGACAGGTGGCCAGTGAGCGGCTACGCCAATATGGTTTTCCCGTAGACTTGGAACCCTCTCATCCGAAAATGGGTATTCTCGTCAAAGAAGCCAGCCAAAAGGCACACACTATCCTTGCAACCAAGAAACAATCTCCGTAAAACATTTCTTTTCGCGCTCAACGGCCATTTCTAGGTTTAACCATTCCGTTGGCATAATCCGCTCTAGGAGCCTGTCCGAGATTAGTGATCGTCACGAGGTTGTGCAGGGTTGAGTCAGATTGTTCGATCATTTGAGGCGAATAGTGGTGACTATTGAACGAAAAGGATCGGACAATCTGGCCAAATCCGGCACAACTGCAGTAGATCAGTCTAATCTCAGACGGGCTCCTAGAAAAGAAAAGGGATTAAACGCTTTGTTCGCATTCGGTACTCTTCATATACGGGAAACCGGGCAAGCAACAGTTGCTCTTCATACTGAAGTTTGACCCATAGGGTCATCGCCAGCCCTACCCACAAGGCCACTCGAAATGGCAGCGGATGCTCAACCATCCATGCCAGCGTGATCAACAACACACTGGTGTACATGGGGTGCCTCACCCAACGATAGGGCCCACGGACAACCAACCGCCCATGTTGAGGAATCTCCGGGAAGGCCCGAAGGTTTCGCAGACCCATTGCTAGAAACGCCCAAAGCGCGGTGACTCCTCCCAAGACCATCATTCCTTTCGACCCCCAATGGGTCGGCCACAGCGGACCGGCAAACATGATCAGCACGATCAACAAAAATTGCGTTGCGACTAATGCCAGAGAAAGCCACGAATGGGATGTGTCTTCAACGTTCTTGAACCCCGTCACGAATCAACCTCCATCATTAAGATCTTCCGGAAATCTTCCGACGACAATTTTGTGTGAGTACGATGAATCCATCAACCTCAAAAGCCCACGCCACCTTTCTGACATCGACCAGTTCCGTCATAACCAATATGGTCGGCAAACTTGAAACCTCGTTTCTTAAACCGATTCTCCCGGCATTCTTCTTTTTCGCAGGCGTCACCTATGATTCTCTCACATTAACGCGAATTGACCGCCTACTCGACAACCTTATCCTTCTTCTTTACTTGGCCGTACTGGGAGTACTGGTAATACTCACCGGTCGATTTCAGCTAGGCCTGGTCCCTCCTCCTCCTGCTATCACTTCCTGGAACACCCTTTCCCTTATCTATCGGGCTCAGCCGCATTTGACCAAAGGCCTCCAATTTTTACTGGGGGGACTCTTTAGCGCCTATGCCATCTTCTACTCTCAAAGTGCATCTTTTTCCACTACCGCAATATTTTTGGGAATCATTGTGGCCTTTCTCATTGGCAATGAATTTCTTCAAACCCGGTATTCGAGTCTAAAAATGCTGGTGTGTCTATTTGCACTGGTCACCCTCAGCTTTTTCACATTTTTCTTGCCCGTGCTTACCGGATGGATGAATAGTGTCGTATTTGTCACAGGCGTACTCTTCACAGGAGTCATTGTCTGGAAGATCGTTCGACTGACACTTCAAGGCTTACCAAATGTGTCCCTCCGCACCGCATTCACCATTAGTTTCCCAGCCTTCGGGTTAGTGGTTCTCTGTACCGTGCTGTACTTCATGAATTGGATTCCACCCATTCCTCTCTCTTTAAAGTTCGGAGGGATCTATCATCAGATTGAAAAAATTCATGACGAATACGTCCTCACCTATGAAAAAGGTCCATGGTATGCGATATGGAAGCAATCAAATGATCGAGTGGGAATTGATGACCCGGTCTATTGTTTCACGTCGGTATTTGCACCTGTCACTCTCCACACAACGATCTATCATCATTGGCAATGGCGACCATCCCACGAGACTGAAGCGTTTATGACCACCGATCGCATTCCTGTCGAGATTACCGGAGGCCGTGAAACGGGGTATCGTTTGTATACGACGAAACGCCGCGTCCAGCCTGGTGAATGGCGTGTGAATGTCGAAACCGAAGATGGACGAATCCTTGGGCGCATGACGTTTGTTGCCGAAGAAAATTTTTCTCCCGAACATGCCATCACAACAATTACGCGTTAACCTAATTTTGAAATGTCATAGAAAATACTCACGCATATCATGTCTTCCGAAAATGATTTTTCATGATGCGTCATTTCTCATTTCACACACGCACAAAAAAAAAGTAAAATTTTTCTGGAAATAATGGAAAAAACATTGTAGTATGTTTCAAATATCAAGATGCAGAACTACCGAAACACTTTCTTGCCGAAAAATTATCCTTCTCGCAATAACGCTACAAAAAAAATTGTTCATCTTTCCAACAGAACTACCGCATAACTCTAGCGTGATCTCATACATCATTCACGGGTTCATTTTTCATGTTCAACAACTCACCAGGATTATCGGTGAGTCCTTACTGCGGCTTCGAGTCGCATCTATTCTGAAAGGGGGTGAGTGCATTGGCCACTAAGAAAAAAGCGCCAGCTAAGAAAAAGGCTGCGATGAAGAAAGCACCGGCTAAGAAAAAAGCGCCGGCCAAGAAAAAGGCTGCTGCCAAAAAGAAGGCACCGGCTAGGAAGAAGGCTCCAGCTAAGAAGAAAGCTGCCACCAAAAAACGGTAGGTTCTTCAGTTGGGTTGTCATAACGCCGGATGGGGCATGCTCCATCCGGCGTTTTTTTATTGAAACCTCCTTTCACCATCGACCCCGGCCTTCACTCTTGCCGTAAACTCCCAGTTTGCCCATTCTCATCCTAACCATACGTTTCTGCTCCTCACTGTTCACCCTTCCACTTGACGCCACCAAACATCACCTGGAATGATCGTCTGCGCAATGCTCATCCGCTTCATAATCGAAGCCATTTTTCGCTCTTTGATCGAAGGGATCTTACATGGCACGCTTCATCAGTTTCTGTGCGATTGTGGTTTTTCTCAGTGGCAGTCCCTTTCTTGGTCTAGCATCATTGGCTCTGGCATCCGATGAAACTGCAAACAATTCTCCTCAACCTTCCGCTGTCATCCGCCAAAAGGCGGAACAAGAACTGGCCACGCTTCGTCAAAACCCAGAAGAATTCCGTATATTGGTTACCGGTATACAAATATTCTTGGGACGATTTGGGTATGGTCTTGGGCCCTATACGGGCAAACTCGATCAAGCAACCAAAAATGCATTAAAGGCGTATCAAAAACAAACGGGACTGCCCGAAAGTGGTGATATCGATCTTCTCACACTAGGACGCCTCACAGAGGACGATCGTGTGTTAAACCGGATCGTGCCCTTTCTTCCACCGCATACATTTCGTGCGCAGGAATGGGACAAATGGATCGAAGTGCAGGGGAGTTGGATGTTAAAAGAGGGCAACACCGACGATGTACTCCACACATCGAGAATTACGTGCATGCGCGAGTTCAATCGATGTATCGACTCAACAGCCTCCTTAGTGAACGCTAGTGTGCCGAAATTGAGAGTTCATACGCATGTCTATGACATTAAAGAATGGGATGAGAACAAAATTGTCTCTACACCCTATGATGGAGAAGCCTGCGCCATCAGCATTCTCCGAATTTCCAAAAATCCACCGCTGATTACCCGTTTCGTGACCTTCCAGGGAAGCCCAGGGCCATGCGCCAAGGTCAAAGCCGAAGATCGGCAGTATTTATTGGAAGATGGCCCAAAAATTTACCAGATTCTGAAAACGCAAAAAGCCAGCGCGATTCAACAGATCTTGCAAGTTGCCAAATAAATCATTGCAAAGGACCTTTTTTCAGTCTTTGCCGCGATACACCCAAGAGAAGTACAAGCCGGCTACTGCGAGGGTAAAGAGTTGAATGGTTTGAAGGACCGGACTTCGCTGCGCCCCTTCAGATGGGGGCGAAAAAATAAAATGAAAGCCCAAAAACTCTGGGGCTTGGTCCGGCGGCGTTTGCCAAGGGGGAAAGAGCACCGACAGAATGAGTGACCCGACCATAATATAGAGAATCCGAAGGTTCAACGTCTCTTGTTTAGGTTCTGCCTCAGATTTTCGGTCTGTCCGATTTCCACATTTTGGGCAGAACCGACCCTTTAATGGGAGCCCATACCCACAAGACGGACACGGTTGTTTTTCACTCGCCATTATGCCTACTTTCTCAATATGGAATGAGGTCCCGGTGCCATGGCTTCACCTATCTTGCCGATTTTCTTGTCGTTCGTCCAGACAGTCGTTTAAGAAACATTTGACTCGATTTCATCTTCATTTCTATAATTTCGTTCAGAAAGTCACTTCCTTTTCTTTACTGAGTGTCGTTGCCCCTTTCATCATTTTGACTCTTTCTCTTCCCATTCATCACGTTGGTCAATGGACCAAGGCAATTCAAAATTATCTGATTAACCTTCACCTTTCAAGAGATATGACGTGACACCTTCATCCTTTCGTGTGGTTTCTGTGATCGGAGCCGGAGCCTGGGGAACGGCACTGGCCCACTTACTTGCCACGAAAGGGTTTAATATTCGCCTCTGGGCCTACGAACCGGAAGTGGTGGAGAACATTCAAACACAGCGCGAAAATACTTGGTATTTGCCTGAGGTGGTGCTCCCCAATTCCATTCAAGCGATGAATAATCTTTCTGACTGCCTGCACGGGACGGATCTCATTGTGCTCGCAGTGCCCTCTCATACCATGTCAGGCATGGTCACCCGCCTTCGCCCCCTTCTTAAACAACCACTGCCCATCACCATCGCCACGAAAGGCATTGAAGAAGGAACGCTGCAATTGATGAGTCAGGTGGTGGAAGGCCATTTGCCCGAAGCATGGCACACCTGGCTCACAGTTCTCTCCGGCCCCAGCTTCGCCGCCGAAGTCTGTCGCTGGAAACCAACCACTATTTTATTAGCCGGGCGGGATTTCAATTTAGTGAACCGACTCCAACAGGTATTTCTCACTCCGCAGTTTCGTGTTTACGCCGGGCACGACATGATTGGGGCCCAGTTGGGCGGCGCCCTCAAGAATGTGATGGCCATTGCCGCAGGCATCGTCGACGGCCTGGAGTTGGGTGCCAATGCCCGAGCGGCTCTCATCACAAGGGGATTGGCGGAGATGATTCGGTTGGGACGAGCGATGGGAGCCGATACCTCGACCTTTTACGGCCTATCAGGCTTGGGCGACTTGGTCTTGACCAGCACAGGGACCCTCAGCCGCAATTACCAGGTGGGTCTCCAACTGGCCAAAGGGATAGATAGAACGACTCTAAGTGCGACCACTCGCACAGTGGCCGAGGGCATCACCACCTCCCGGGCAGCTATGGCTCTGGCTTCACAACACACCGTGGAGATGCCTATTGTCCAAGGCGTCTATCGTGTGCTCTTCGAAGGAGACAATCCGCGTCACATCGTGAGTGATCTCATGTCGCGAACGGCTAAAAGCGAAATCGAGCGCACGGGATCGGGTAGTATGCACACCTTTACACCCTCCAACCATTCATGAATCAGAAACAATTGACGCAATTGCTCAAAGAAGTGCAATGCGGCAACCTGTCGATCCCAAAAGCCCTCAGCCAACTTCGCACGCTCCCCTTTGAAGATTTGGGATTTGCCTCGGTCGATCACCATCGAACCTTAAGACAAGGGTTTCCCGAAGTCATCCTGTGCGAAGGCAAAACTTCTGCGCAAATTCTCGCCATTGCCAAAAAACTCCTGAAATCCAAGGGCCCGTTTCTCGCTACTCGGGCTGTTCCTGCCATTGCCAAACGACTGACCCGATTACATCGCGACGCGGTTTATCACGAAATGGCCAGAATAGTGGCCGTGGCCGATCCAGCTCGAAAGGAAGAGGGGCTCGTGGTGATTGTGACGGCGGGGACCTCAGATATTCCGGTAGCAGAAGAAGCCCGAGTCACTGCAGAAATAATGGGTAGTCATGTGGCCATGCTCTATGATGTCGGAGTGGCTGGCATCCATCGGTTATTGGATCGGCAGGCGATCCTGCATCAAGCGAGAGTCGTCATCGTGGTAGCCGGGATGGACGGCGTATTGCCGAGTGTGGTGGGGGGACTCATTGATCGCCCGATTGTGGCCGTCCCAACTAGTCAAGGGTATGGCGCTAACTTTGGAGGGCTTGCACCATTACTTACGATGCTCAATGCCTGTTCATCCGGTATTGGGGTAGTGAATATCGACAATGGATTTGGAGCAGGCTGTCTGGCCCACCGCATCAATTCTGGTATAGATTCTCCTCAGAAGGCAAAGAAGATTCGGTAGGAACCGAATCGAGAGGCAATTCCAAAGTTGGTTCTGAAATTTGGTCCGCCATAGGCAAAAGAGATTCTGGTTCAACGGAAATAGATTCTGTGGCATCGGATTCCTCCACTAACGCCTCTCTCGGAATATCAGGTAACAGTTTCGTCCCGTTCATGCTTTCTTGAACAGATTCGCCCCCACTCGACCCCTCGAGGACCAAATCTCCCGCATCGCCCTCGACATCTTCTCCAAGAATAGAAGAGTTCGCCTCGGCGGGCATGCCGCCTTCCATCAAAGAAAGATCCTTCGCAGCCAATTCCTCCTGCTGAAGCGCTTCTATTTCCGCAGGAACCTCAGGCTCGGGGGGGAGAGGAAGCAAGACTTCTCCCACATAGGCTAAGGCCTCCAAGGTGCCTTGAACCCGGTGAGACACAATCTTTGTTCGAGGACCATTCCCCTTGTCTTCCATCAATTTAGCTTGGATCTCATAAAAATACGAGCCATCCGCCACCAATCGACCATACTGGTCCTTCCCATCCCATACCAACTCCACTGGCACTAAACTGAGCAGTCCACCTTTGGTGGCTTCAGCAACAGGCAATCGGTGACTCACAAAACTCATCGTTCGTCGGGTGGGCGACGTAATCAGCACGGACACTTCCAGAATTTTATCGTCAATAGCGGACAATGGCATCTTCACTATCATGGAAAGTGTCATTGGGCTTTGTCCGATAATAAAAGGATCGGGAGATGTCGCCACCTTTTCAACTTTAACCGGGGAAATAAACCGCTTTCTCTTTTTCCTGGCATCAACCTGTTCGCAAAGAAAAAACGTCACAATCACGCTAAGGCATATCACCATCAGCTTAGTCCAATTTCTTACCAACAACAGGCACCTCTTTTCTTGTGGATGTTTCACAAACACTATGGACTATTGTGCCAAACATTTTCTCTTCAGACCAATGAATTTTGTGATTTTTCCTAAAAATAGAGAGGTATCACATTATTCTAGTGCTTCCCTTTGTAATAATCTTCCCCCTTTCCTGCTTCACGACTAGTCTCGATTTATGTCTTATCAAGATCGTATTCCAATATGGAAAGGTTGAAAAAAGCCGCCAGCGGCGTTCCCTGCCTTCGCCGTAGAGGCTTCGCGCAGGCAGGTCGCCTTTTTACCGTGCTCACGTACTGAGAGTACGCTCCGCGCATCAAAAAGACTGCGGCCTTGCTGGACGGACTTTTTTGATCATTCCCTTAGCTGCTGACGTCGATTGTCCCTCGGGCATGTACGTGCCATGGGAGTGAAATATTCAACAGGCCCAATATATATCTTCTTGATGCAAAATTGCTTGTTTTAAAAATTCACAAGAGTGCTGGAGAATTTGCACATTAATTTAGACATGGGTTTATGGTATCTACAACGATAGCCCTCCTCCGACTTTCATAATGTATTGTTAACTTTCCAATGTTCTGCTAGATTTCTTGAGTTGACCAAATAAGAACACTCGTTAAATAGACACTTTTGCAACTACAGCCTATTGAAACACAGCATGTCATGATGTTTCGAATCTCAGGGGTTTTAACAATCTTACTCATATTCGGTTGTTGGACTGAAATCTCCGCTAAGACCTCACAAGAAAAGGTCCCTCACCCAATCTTTATGCCCTATGAGCACAACTGCACTGGAAATAAAGACAAGAAACTATCTGACGAGGCAATCTTGCAAATACGAAAGGCTCATTCGAAGTGGATTGAAGATCCTACGGCACCTGATGGACACAGAGCGAACTTTTGTGGGGTTGATCTAGGGGCTGCCGACTTTGGAATGGCCATGTTAGCAGGTGCTAACTTTAGAAAAGCTAAACTCCACAAGGCTCAACTGGAACGAGCTAATCTGACGAGAGCTAACTTCAGTGAGGCTGAGCTTCACGGTGCTATTTTGGATAAGGCCATGCTACATCTGACTATCCTTCATAAGGCTATTCTTCATGACGCCTCTTTGCGGGACGCCATGCTGTATCAGGCCAATCTTCAGGGGGCAGATTTAAGAAATGTAAAAGGCCTCACCCAATCCCAGATTAATATGGCCTGCCTTGATAAACATACTAAACTTCCTCCGCGACTGTCCCGCCCAAAACCCTGTCCCTAAAAAAACTCTCAAGCCCGCCGAGCACGGACCAGTTTGGACTCTTTACAATTTCTTATACCACCAATGATAGGTGCGGTTCATGAGGGAAAGGGCTACGACTTCTTCATGTTTCCCGGATTTTCCTTTTCTGAATCCCTTTGTGATATTTGCTATGATGCAGCTTTTACATCTTTCATAAACAATCCTATGACCAGACATCTCCATATCGATGCGTTTTCTGGAGTCAGCGGGGACATGTTTCTTGGCGCTCTGGTGGATGCAGGTCTGCCCTTGGATACATTGCAAAAAGGACTTAAGGCCCTAAAAATCCAAGGCTATCGGCTTCGAGAACAGCAGGTAATACGAAATAGCATTAGGGCCACAAAAGTGGATGTGGACATTCGAAAGGGGTTCACGAAACCCTTGTCGCTCTCCACCATTCGCAAAACGTTAATGGGTAGCCGGCTGCCAGACGCCATTCGTACTCAGGCACTACAGACATTTCAGTTCCTTGCCGAAGCTGAGGGTGCCGTACATGGGAAATCTCCAAGTCGAGTACATTTTCATGAAGTGGGCGTGATCGATTCGCTCGTGGATATTGTGGGAACCCTATGGGGGTTTGCTCACTTGAACGTCACGACGGTGTCGTGTTCTCCAGTTAACCTGGGAGCCGGTACGATTTCCACAGCACATGGCCTACTTCCGGTACCGGGACCCGCTGTTGCCCAGATGGCCAAGGGCCTTTCCGTATTTTCCAACGGCCCAGCTATGGAACTCACCACTCCCACCGGCATGGCGTTAATCAGAACTCTTGCACCGGATTGTAAAACGCTTCCCCCCTTAACACCACAAACGATCGGCTACGGAGCAGGCGCGGCCGATCCCGAGGGTTGGCCTAATGTGCTGCGACTCTTTCTCGGACAAGAGGTATCGGTCTCATCGATCACATCTGAACGTATCATCCAACTCGAAACCAATATCGACGATATGAACCCCCAGGTATACGACCAAATGGTAACTCATCTCTTTGAGGCTGGCGCCCTGGATGTCACCTTGACTCCGACGATGATGAAACGGAATCGGCCTGGGACCATTGTCTCTGTCATCGCCTGGCCCAAAGACCTCCAAGTCTTGACCACGATCCTTTTGTCCGAAACAACAACGCTCGGTGTTCGCATTCAAGAAATGGGGCGAGCAATTGTGCCTCGTCGTGTTCAAACCGTTCGATTACTCAATGGGTCGGTTCGCATGAAGATTGCCAATCTTGGGAATGGCCACGTGAAAGTCACTCCGGAATATCGAGATTGTGCTGCGCTGGCTGAACACACGAAACAGCCTGTCCAGGCCATTATCGACCTCGCCCGCAAAATATTTGCGCAGAGTAACAAGTCTCAACCGGCTTCTCGATCAAAAAAACCCATCAAGACTTCCCGATAAGATCTTCCGAACATGGCTGTTTTACATAATCCGAAACCGATTCTTGCCATTACGATGGGTGATCCTGCCGGCATCGGCCCTGAAATCATTGTGAAGGCCTTGCAACTGCCGACAGTCTGGCGGGTATGTCGGCCTCTTGTCATAGGCAGTCGCACCATCCTCGAACAGACCATTCAACGGCTCCACACATCCCTTCCGCTCATGTTGGTTGATGGCCATGATTCTTCTACAACCCAACAGGTCTTTCGCCGAGGACGTCTTCCCCTATCCGACCCTTTTTCCAAACCAGTGCGATCCGTCAGACGGGGGCGCGCTTCTGCTCAAGCAGGGGACATGGCCGTAACTTGTATTCAAGCTGCGGTACGGTTGGCGCAAGCGCGTTGTGTGGCAGCAATCGTCACGGCACCAATTAATAAACAGGCAATGCACTTGGCAGGACACCGTTATCCAGGGCATACAGAGATGTTAGCTGATCTGACCAAAGCCAAAGAATCGGGAATGATGATCACGGGCGGGCCTTTGAAAATCATCTTTACGACCACCCACCTGGCCTTACGGGATGTGCCGAAAGTGCTTACTGTAAAAAAAATTGAGAAAGCCATTCGCTTGGCTCATTTCAGTTTGCGGCAATTGTTTAGGGTCAAGAAACCCCGGATTGCTGTGGCAGGCCTCAATCCTCATGCAGGGGAGAATGGCCTGTTTGGAGATGAAGAAACACGGCTCATTCGTCCAGCCATCAAGATGGCCAAGGCCCAAGGCATTGCCTGTAGTGGCCCTCACCCTGCTGACACCATGTTTGCCAAAGCCTTAACAGGTGCCTTTGATGGCATAGTGGCGCTCTATCACGACCAGGGATTGATTCCTTTAAAGACGGTGGCCTTTGGCCATTGCGTGAATATCACGGTAGGCTTACCTATCCTTCGAACGTCGGTGGATCATGGAACCGCGTTCGATATCGCAGGAAAAGGGAAGGCTGATCCCACTAGTCTGGTGGACGCCATGGTGATGGCCGCCAAGTTAGCTCCCATCTTTTTATCCCGACGGCATATTAAAATGAAAATTTCGTAAAGGGTAAGGCGAAAAGAGTTCCAGCCTAGAAGGCTTCCACGATTCACATGTTAAACGACTAGGCCGTTCTTCAATGCCTCCTTTTCCCTCAAATGCAAGAAAGTTTGCTTGCGGTGTCCTACAGACCATTTACCGAACCCGGGCCTTCGCAGATGACGTGATTGAAGCTACCCTAAATGATGCCGTCCTGTCTGAGCCAGATCGCGCGCTAGCCTTTGAACTAGTATATGGCGTCCTGCGGCATACGATTACGTTGGATTGGAGGTTGGATCACATCTCCCGAAAACCGATTGCCCGCCTGCCCCTGAATGTGGCCATGATCTTAAGAGTGGCCGCATATCAATTACTCTACCTCGACCGCATTCCGGATTCTGCCGCCGTGAACGAGGCCGTTAAATTGATTCGGAAACAGCCAGGTCACGATTGGGGAGGACTGGTGAATGCCATCTTGCGCAATCTGATTCGCCAACCGACACCAACTCTGCCTGATCCCATGGTTGCCCCGGTTGAGGCCTTCTCACATAAATATGCCTGCCCCAGTTGGATGGTAGAACGATGGATACAGGCATTTGGGATCAACCATACTGAAGTCCTGTGCCAGAAAACGTTGGAGATTCCTCCAATGACGCTACGGACCAATACCCTGCGATGTACCCGCCAGATCCTAATGGATCGTCTGCAGGTGGAAGAAATTTCCGGGCGAGAAACTTCCGTGAGCCCTGTTGGAGTCATTCTTGAAAAATGCGGCAATCCCGGCCGACTTTCCGTGGTACAAGACGGGTGGTGTTATATTGAAGATGAAGCGGCTCAACTCATTCCCCCGCTGCTTGACCCTCAGCCTGGAGAACGTATTCTCGATGCCTGTGCAGCTCCCGGCGGGAAGACTACCCATCTCGCCCAATTGATGGAAAACCAAGGTACGATCATCGCGCTGGACTGCCAACACGAGCGACTCCTTCGCCTAACCGCGAATTGCAAACGATTAGGCATTGAGATTGTTCAGGCTCATGAGTGTGATGTTGCGACAGATTTGCCGGAAGACAAACCAGACACTGTTAATTCACCGATTTCTCACTCACATTTTTTGGCCGAGCCGTTTGATCGTATTTTGGTTGATACTCCGTGCTCCGGGCTTGGCGTTCTGCGTCGACATCCTGAGGGAAAGATGCTGAAACGTTTCTCGACGATTGAAAAATCCCGTGTTATACAGAGCCAAATACTTGATCGTGTCTGCAACCTCTTGAGACCAGGGGGAATCTTAGTCTATAGTGCCTGCTCGATTGAACCGGAGGAGACCACAGAGGTCGTTTCCGCGTTTTGTCAGGAGCATCCAGATTTTCAGCCAGAAACCGTCACATCTTGGATTCCTACCTCCGGTCTTTCGCTCGTGACTGATTCGGGCTATTTGTGTACCGCGTTTCAGTCGTTTACCATGGATGGATTCTTTGCGTGCCGGTTGAAAAAATCTCACACCAAATGACGACGCCCTTAATCGCCCCTTCAATCCTTTCCGCCGATTTCGCTCGCTTGGCTGACGCAGTGCAGCAAGTCGAAGCGGCTGGAGCCGATTGGATTCACGTTGATGTCATGGATGGCCATTTCGTGCCGAACCTCACGGTTGGCCCACCCATGGTCGAAGCGCTTCGCAAGGTGACGGCCCTGCCATTAGATGTGCATCTGATGATAACCAACCCCGATGAATTTATCCCGGAGTTTGCCAAGGCCGGCGCCGATATTCTGACGGTGCATGTAGAAACGTGCCCACATCTCCATCGAACGATCCAAGCCATTAAAGAACAAAAAATGAAAGCCGGCGTCAGCTTAAATCCCTCCACATCCTGCACCACATTGGAACACATTCTTGGCGATGTGGATCTGGTATTGGTGATGTCCGTCAATCCCGGATTTGGCGGCCAAAGATTCATCAACTCTACCTTGGAAAAAATTCGCCGGATTCAAACAATGATCACGGCTTCCACTGGTTCTCCCCATCTCGAAGTCGATGGCGGGATCACGATTCACAATGTGGCTTCCGTTCTCCAAGCCGGCGCCAATGTTCTCGTCGCGGGTTCAGCCATTTTTGGCAGCTCCAACATGTCAGATACCATTCGACAGATGCGCTCTCCAGGTCAAACGGTGATTATTTAATTCACTCCATGAATTCCCCTAACCAGACGGATAGCCTCCATCCCCTCGAAATTCAGGTTCTACGGACCCTCGGCATGGCAACGACGGAGGAGTTCCTCAGAGATCCCGAGCTGGTTCAATCTACGGGACTAGCGCCTTCCCAGGTCAGTATGGCGGTCGGTTGGCTGCTCACCAAGCAATTGGTGAACCTGGTCTCTGAAACGACGACGACCTATGTGGCCCTCACCGAAGTGGGCACCAAATTTCAACAAGCCGTTTCCCCACCCGAATGGATTATTCAGACCGTTCAGGCAGGGGCACAGAAGGGTCAATCCAGAACGGTTAAGGACCTCCAAGCCATAGGGCAGTTTCAACCCACTGAACTCAGTCGTGCTATCGGCTTGTTAAAAAAAGAAGGGGTTCTTTCATTAGGGGCAGGTGGCTCGCTGGAAAATACGGGGGAGAAGAGTACCACCGTCGAGGCTCTCCGATCTTTACTGAATCAGATTCACGAAGGATCCCGACCGTTGGATTCATTTTCTGACAACCACCAAGCCTTGCTTCGCCAATATGCCGTGAAGCGCGGCAATACCCAAGAGCCGTTTCGTATCGATGACCATACCGAACGTGCGTATTCGCTGACCCCGGAAGGGCGGAATCTGTTGCCTAACCTGCGGGAAGACGCTGCACAAGAAATTTCCCAATTGACGCCTGAACTCTTAAAAGACGGATCCTGGCGGAAGAATTCGTTTCGAAAATATTCGATCCATCTCCGTCCCCCCCGGTTAGCCGTAGGTCGACGGCATGCCTATCGCGAGTTTCTGGATACCGTGAAAACCAAGTTGACGAGTATGGGATTTCAAGAAATGCGCGGCGAGTTGGTGGAGACGGAGTTTTGGGATATGGATGCGCTCTTCATGCCCCAATTCCATCCTGCGCGAGCCATTCATGATGTGTACTTTGTTAAACATCCCAGTCATGCCAAACATATTCCCGAGCCCTTTCTCAGCCAAGTGGCAGAAGTCCACAAAAATGGGGGAACCACCGGATCGAAAGGGTGGCAATATTCCTATGATCCTGAACGAGCGAAACGTCTGGTACTGCGTAGTCAAGGGACTGCTGTATCGGCTCGGACCTTAGCAACAAATCCGCCGATTCCTAGCAAATTCTTTTCCATTGCACGATGCTTTCGGTACGACCAGGTCGATGCTACCCATGCGACCGATTTTTTCCAGGTTGAAGGGATTGTGCTGGGGTCGGATATTAATTTTCGAACCTTATTAGGGTTACTGAAGCTTTTTGCCACCGAAATGGCTCAGGCCAAAGACATTCGGTTTTTCCCGGCCTATTTCCCCTTTACCGAACCTTCGGTTGAATTGCACGTTCGCCATCCCAAACTTGGCTGGATGGAACTTGGTGGCGCGGGACTGTTTCGCTCCGAAGTGACCGTACCACTGGGTGTGACAGTCCCGGTGATTGCCTGGGGTCTGGGCCTGGACCGGATGGCGATGGTGGCGTTGGGTATTCAAGATATTCGTGATTTATTTACTTCGGATTTGGAAGCCGTGCGCAACATGCGCCGTCAAATGTAAAACCTCATCATGCCCACAATATCCATTTTTCGAAAAGATTTTTCTCAACTCGTCGGCCAACCCGCCTCCATATCGGATATTGAACAATGGATGCCGTTGGTCAAAGGCGAGGTCAAGGACACATCCAGTGACACTGGTGAGGTACGGGTAGAACTCCAGGATACTAACCGGCCTGACCTCTGGTGCGTGGAAGGGATCGCTCGGCAAATTCGCTCGGTTCTCACCGGAGGCCTATCCCCGTACTCCTTCTTTTCTTCCCGCGGACGCGCAAAACGGCGCATCCAGGTGGGGCAGGGAATGGAGACCGTTCGCCCCTATGTGGCTGCCTGCGCCTCCCTTGAGTACCCCATGACACAGGAAGGCCTGGAGCAATGCATTCAAACCCAAGAAAAGTTGGCGGATGCATTTGGCCGGAAACGAGAGACGGTATCTATCGGGTTGTATCGTTTATCCTCCATTGCATTTCCAGTGACCTATGGCCTGGTAAAACCCGATGAGGTGCGTTTTACGCCGTTGGGGTTTGAAGAAAAAATGACCCCTCATGAGGTCCTCACTGTTCATCCCAAAGGTCTAGAATATGGAGGCATCCTTTCTGGCTGCGAACGGCTTCCGCTGCTCTGGGATAGCAATGGGCAAGTGCTCTCTTTTCCGCCCATCATTAATAGTCGGGAACTCGGCGAAGTTCAAATTGGCGATACGGATTTGCTCGTGGAAGTGACCGGAACAGATTTGGCGATGGTGATTTTGGCCCTGAATATTTTTGCCAGCAATCTTGCCGATCGCGGAGCCATGATCGAACCCATCGACATTATGTACCCGTATGAAACTGCGCTGGGCAAAACGGTGAAAACGCCGCACGACATGGGAAATGCCCAACGCGTGTCCTTGCATGCCATCGAACAGGCCTTAGGCATGTCTCTCGGCGCCGAAGCTATTCACACAGCGCTGGCCTCCTACGGGTATCAGGTAAAAGCCACCCGCCAATCTGTTTCGGTCAAATTGCCTCCATTTCGGAACGATCTTATGCATGTGATGGATGTGGCAGAAGACGTGGCCATCACCCGCGGCTATGATTCCTTTTCTCCTATCATGCCGCAAACGTTTACGGTAGGGGCGTTGTCGGAGCAGGAACAGATCAGTGACCGACTGCGGGATTTAATGGTGGGATTTGGATTTCAGGAAATTTTCTCCAACATCTTAGCCTCTCGGCAGGAACTCGTCGAGCGAATGCGATTGACGGACACCCATCACGAATCGCTCGTAGAAGTCGATAACGTCATGTCGCAGACCTATGCTTGCTTACGGCCTTCCATTCTGCCCTGTCTCCTTCGGGTCGAAGCGTTATCGCCACGCGTGTTTTATCCACATCTGTTATTCGAAATAGGCGAAGTGGCACGAGTCGATTTGGAAGCAGGAGTCGGGTCGCGAACGGTGTTGTCTCTAGCTGCTATTAGTGCACATCCCGGTGCGAATTTTTCCGAAATGCATAGCTACCTGGATCTCTTGATGTATTACATGGTCTGGCCCTATGACTTAGAGCCAGTGTCCCATCCTTCATTTTTGGATGGCCGGGTCGGACACATTAGTTGTCAGGGTCAGATGGTGGGCTATATTGGGGAATTTCACCCGGAAGTACTAGAAGCCTGGCAAATTGATATGCCCACTTCCGGGTTTGAGTTTGAGATTACGACACCGAAAACTTAAGCTGCAGCCGGTTGTCCCTCACCTTGAGTGAGGGTGATGAGGTGAGCAAAGCCTTGAGGGTCATGGATGGCCATTTCCGAAAGCATTTTGCGGTTGATTAAGACATTAGCTTTTTTCAGACCATTTATAAATTGACTATAGGTCACACCCTGGGCGCGAACAGCCGCATTGATTCGGGTCACCCACAATTGGCGGAAATTCCGTTTCCGTTGTTTCCGTCCCGTATAGGCATAGGCTTGACCTTTATCGACGGATTCTGTTGCGGTTCGAAATAATCGACTCTTGCCGCCAAATTGCCCTTTGGCAAGTTTCAACCGTTTCTTGCGACGTTGCCGTGTTTGCGGCCCCCCTTTTACCCTTGGCATGATCCCTCTCCTTTATTTCCAAGAAAATTTTGAACTATTTAATCCTACTCCCAATGGTCAGACATTCTTCCGCTTCGTTCAGAATTATCCCTCTATTTATAGGGAAGCAATCGAGAAAGCGAATATTCGTCTACTTTGCACACCACTGCGGATTTGCCTAATCGCGCTTTTACACGTGGAGCTTTGCTCGTCAAAATATGACGTACTTTGGCTCTACGACGTATCCATTTTCCTGAGCCCGACCGTTTAAACCGTTTACTGGCTCCCGAATGATTTTTCAATTTAAACCCTGCCATGAGCATGTT